>CAYSOC010000030.1:0-40709 GCA_964432445.1 uncultured Anaerolineaceae bacterium | reverse complement strand
TTCAATTCACGGGCAATCTGACGCGCAGCAACCCCTAGAATTGCTGAGAAGGTCGGATAGGCAAAATCCAGCGCCGCAAGCTGATCAATCGTTCCGCCGCTTGCCATTGTTGCCGCCGCGATTTGTACGACTTCTACCGCCTGTTCGCCAACCACGTGCGCGCCGAGAATCAGCTTGCTTTCCCGATCCACGATCAGTTTGCATACCCCGTTGGTGAGGCCATCGATCACGGCGCGATCCATATCCGCATATCCTACCGTCGCAATCGCACAGTTTTTATCCTTCGCCTGCTCTTCAGTGATGCCAACGCTCCCATACTCAGGATCGGTGAAACCACCATGAGGAATCAACGCATTACTGGAAACGGCGTGTTCTCTGCCGACTGCGTTTTCTGCTGCAATGCGCGCCTGTTGAATCGCGGTCTGCACCAGCATCATTCGGCCTGTGATGTCGCCCGCCGCGTAAATATTCGGCGCTGTGGTTTGCAGATAATCGTTCACAACGATATAACCGCCTTTGGTTTGTATATCTGCGGCGTCGGGGTGTAGTGCGTCGGCGTTTCCCGGCCACCCGGCAGAGAGCAAAACAGCTTCGACATTCAATGTTGCGGGTTGCATCATATGATCGCTGTAATGCAGCGTCAAACCATCCCCATGTTTTTCGATGCTGGTGATGCCGCCGATCCCGGTCAAAACGTTCATTCCGCGCAATTCAAAGGAATCGGTAATCATTTCGCTGATTTTTATATCTTCGGTGGGAAGAATGCGCGATACCAAATCGAGCAATGTGATTTTTGTGCCGAATGCCTCGAAAATTGACGCCACCTGGCAACCTGTCGCCCCACCGCCGACAATCGCCATTGACTCCGGGACGCGCTCCAGCCGCCATACATCGCTGTGTGTCAGGGCATGTTCTGCGCCGGGAAAATCCAGCCTGCGCGCGTGTCCACCCGCTGCAATGATGAACCGTTCACCGTGCATGATGGTGTCATCAGAAAACGCGATTGTGTTTGAGCTAACAAAACGGGCGGGCTGGTTCTGGTGAACATCGATCTCAACGTCCTGCAAATGCCCGATGATCTGCTTTTTCTCCTGCAATCGATAGATGACTTCCTGCGTGCGGCTCAGGAGCGCTTTCAGGTCAAGTTCCGGGCGTGGCGCAGTCAGCCCATAGCTGGCAAATTGCTCCGATTCGCGTATCAGGCGTGCAGCCTTTGCCAGAACGCGCGTCGGGGCGCAGCCATCGTTGGTACACGTCCCGCCGAGCAAGCCGCGTTCTACCAGCGCTACCTTGTTCACGCCAAGTTCGCGCGCTCGCAATGCCGCTGTTACGCCTGCGGGTCCGCCACCAATTACGATCAAATCATAGGCTGCCATTGTTTCGTCCTCTCAGGAAGTATCTACTGCTCAGGAGATATTTTATTCTGGTACATCAGTGTTCCAAAATTGTCGGAAAGGACGAACCGGTAAATGACAATTGTCATAAAAACGTGAACGACATTGTGACGGGAAACACTGGTTGCGCTGCAACCGTCTCTTATATACTAGGGGCGATTTTCACTCCGTTATTTTCAACGACTATCAGGTAGCTACCATGCGGCTCACACGAATCTCTCGCCATTTCCCCAAACGTTTATTGTTCATCATTCTATTGTTGATCTCGCTGGTCATCACGCCTGGTATCTCTCCGATTCGGGTTGCACGTGCTATCAGCCTGGTACAGGATTTCGAGAATTACCCGCCGACAGGCTGGACACTCAATAACCTGAGTTCGCCTGTCGGAACCAGTACCTGGTTTCGCGGAAATACGAATGTCTTTGTTGCACAATCCGGGGCTGCTAACAGCTATATTGCCATTACCTATAACACTGTTGGCGACGTTGGTACAGCCAATACATGGTTAATTTCGCCCGTGATTAGCACGTTGAGTAACGGGGATACGATTTCATTTTATACCCGAACGAAAAGCAACCCGACCAGCTACCCGGATCGGCTCGAATTTCGGATGAGCAGCACCGCAACCTGTTCTCCCACTGGTGCGACAGTGGACGATCCCGGTGAATTCACGACGTTGCTGGTTTCAGTCAATCCGAGTTTGAACACAACAGACTATCCCAATATATGGACACAATATAGCGCGACTCTGAGTGGTCTGAGTGGGACGGTAACCGGGTGTTTTGCGTTTCGCTATTATGTAACGAACAGCGGCCCGCAAGGGACTTTTGGAGACTATATTGGGATCGACTCGTTTTACTATACCGACCAGGGTGCGGCGACACTGACCCCAACCAATACCTATACGCCAAGCAACACAGCAACCAGAACTAACACGCCCACCAACACAGCGACGTTCACGGCAACACCTACCGATACACCTACAGAGACATCGACACCCACCGAGACGCAGACACCGACTGAAACATTTACGCCGACTGTCACACCCACCAGCACAAATACGTTAACCCGTACCTATACACCCACCAGTACGGCAACGTTGACACCATCCAATACGTTCACGCCAAGTGTCACCCCAAGCATCACGCCGACATCTACCAATACCTTGTATCCGACATACACGCCGTATCCTACCTATACACCCTATCCCACATTCACCCTGCCGCCAACTTCGACAGCCACGTTCACGCCGACTATCACGCTGACACCTGTCCCACCGCGCCCGGATACGATTGGGGTATATAAAAACGGCACATTCTATCTGCGGCACAGCAATACCAGCGGTGCAGCGGAAATTACCGCCAATTTCGGCGGCGATGCTTCGGATTTGCCCGTTGTGGGCGACTGGAATGGCGATGGTGTGGATACGATAGGCGTCTATCGTTCCGCTACCGGATTTTTCTACCTGAGCAACTCGAACACAACCCCGGCACTCGCCTATAACCCGCTCTTTGGGAATCCCGGCGATCTGCCTTTTGCAGGCAAATGGGCAAGCGATATGACGAGCGATGGCATTGGCGTCTATCGGGATTCCAACGGCATCCTCTATCAACGAAAAGCACTTACTGGCGGTTTCGATGATTTCTTTGCGGTCTTCGGCAACCCCGGTGATCAACCTGTCGCGGGAGACTGGGATGGAAACGGCTACGACAGCATCGGGATTTATCGCTCCGGTATCCAGACATGGTATCTGACCAACAACAGCCAGCCCAATGGCGTCACATTCAGCGATATTGATTTCCTGTGGGATATTGGCACAGGTGCAGCCATTGCGGGCGATTGGAATGGTTCTGGCAACAGCACCGCAGGCGTTCTTGCCAGCACGGGCGTTTTCACCCTGCATTCCGCAAATGCCAACAGTGGAACATACACAATTTTTGCCTTCGGGCCGACAGGCGCAAAACCAATCGCGGGCAAATGGGTCGCCGCCAGCCAGCCACCGCTGGCAGGACAGATCATCAACAATTCGTCTGGCACTTTCGAGCCACGCGGAAGAGAGAGCGGCGAAGCGGATTAAGTTCGGATTAAGAAGCCTTCATCCCCCAGCCCCTTCTCCCACAGGCGAAGGGGAGTCAGAAAATTTTTGAAGTCCCTCTCCTGCGGATTCAGGGTGAGGGCTTATTCATAAGCTCAATAGCGTTAGCCCGAATTCGTGTTAACCTATAATCCCCCTATATTGGCGACAAAGCATACCATCATCGAATAACCTTCATTTATTCTGTTTTTAATTCCATTGAATGAATTTTTGATGATTTTTGCCGATTCCACCTAATATGTGCAAACTGCACTCTTGCGTAAGATATATACGGAGTGTATAGTCAAGGCATCATGTTGAATACAACCTTTTCCGCAAAAATGATGTGTCTGTGTACGATGTGTAGCGAAATAACTACGACACCGGAAAAGGCGCTGCCTGCGAGGTAAACACCCGCACGCAGAAACGATAGCGAAGAGCCAGCCGGATGTCAAAGGTTGGCTTTTTTTGTTTGTAGAGTTGCACGCACGAAAGGATAGAACGGCTTTTGGAACGATTCAGCATCGGTGCAGATTTGCTCAAGCGCATCTTTCACCACTTGCAGGAAACCTATCCGAATGAAGGCGGCGGCTTTCTGCTCGGCACAACAACCGGGCAGACGGTACAAATCCGCGAGATACGCCCGATTCAGAATACTTTTCCGACAGAAGAGCAGTTTCATCGCTATGCAATGACACCGCTGGACTGGGCAAAGATGGAAGATGAAGCCGATGCCGCTGGACTGGTTTTGCTCGGATACTATCACTCGCACCCGGATTGGCCGGCGATCCCTTCGGAGTTTGACCGGGTTCACGCTTTGCCAAACTTTTCCTATCTGATCACTTCGGTACATAAAGGAGCCGCCGCCGATTCACGCGCCTGGCAGCTTTCCGATGACCGTACCACGTTCGATGAATTGAAACTTGCAATTACTGGCTGATTTTGAAAGACACGCACCAAAAGGATAAATCCACCATGACGGAAATTCTCGTTACCACAGATTGGGCAATCGCGCACCTCAACGACGCCAACACCCGTTTTGTCGAAGTCGATGTCGATACGACGCAATATGAAGGCGGTCACCTCCCCGGCGCAATCTCCTTCAACTGGCAGAGTCAGCTACAGGATCAGGTTGCCCGCGACATCATCAGCAAGGAAAACTTCGAGAAGCTCGCCAGCGAAGCAGGCATCACCCCGGATACCACCGTAATCCTCTATGGCGATAACAACAACTGGTTCGCTGCCTATGCGCTGTGGCTGTTCAAATATTATGGTCACGCCGATGTTCGTCTGGTCGATGGTGGACGCAAAAAACTGGTTGCCGAAGGCCGCAGCCTGACGACAGACGTTCCGAGCTATCCGAAGACTGCCTATAAGGTAGGCAAGATTGATGATTCGCTCCGCGCAGACCGTGATTACATCAAGCAGCGTCTTGGCAAGGCTGAATTCGGCCTGATCGATGTCCGCAGCACACCGGAATTTGTTGGCGATGTGATTGCCCCTCCCGGCATGACCGAAACCGCACAGCGCGCAGGCCACATCCCCGGCGCGAAGAACGTCCCCTGGGCGACAGCCGTTGCCGAAGATGGCACGTTCAAGCCAGTCGAAGAACTCCGCAAGATTTACGGCGCGAAGGGTGTCACCGAGAAGCCGGATGTGGTGGCCTATTGCCGTATCGGTGAGCGTTCGTCTCACACGTGGTTCGTCCTGAAGTATCTGCTGGGCGTGCCGAATGTTCGTAACTATGATGGCTCGTGGACAGAATGGGGCAACCTGATCGGCGCTCCAATCGTCAAGGGCGGGGAATAGGAAACACCAATGTCTGCAATCAAGATTCCGACGCCGCTTCGCGTCTACACCGGCGGAAACGCGGAAATCACCGTCACGGGGAATACGGTAGGCGAGGCGCTAACCGACCTCACCAAACAATATCCCGAACTGCGCAAGCAGATTTTCGAGGGTGATCAACTCCGCAATTTCGTAAACGTATTCATCGGCGAGGAAGATATTCGCTACCGCGACGGGCTGGATACCGACCTGTCGCCCGCCGAAAACCTGCGCATCATCCCAAGTATCGCAGGCGGACAGTAAAGAGAACCTCACCCCAACCCTCTCCGCAAGCAGAGAGGGGAAGCGCTAACCGCCCGGATGATTAATTGTTATTGATCCGGGTTATCACAGGATGTCCCTCTCCATTTGTGGAGAGGGGTCGGGGTGAGGTTTGACGGGGTAGAAATTAAGGAACAAAGATAATGACAGCCAATATAAATCCCGCAAATAATGGAGATCGCAAAGTCGATCATAGTGCGCTCCGAACCAATCAGGCATTCATTATCAGTTTGCTCATTCTGGCCTTCGTTCTGACAGCGTGGCCGCTGGTGGCTTTCGTCTCCGCCGTGATGCTGATCGGAACGCTATTCCCACAGGCTGGACTCTTCAAACTGGTTTATTTCAAGGTACTCAAGCCCGCAGGAATTGCAAAACCAGACGTGAAAGTCGATAACCCGGAGCCGCATTTGTTCGCGCAATTGCTCGGTGGGATATTTACACTGCTTTCCACGCTTGCCCTGATTGTCGGCGGTTCGGCGATTGGGTGGGGTCTGGCGTGGCTGGTGGTTGCGCTGGCAGCCTTGAACCTGTTCGCGGGAATTTGCGTTGGCTGTATTTTCTATTATCAACTCAATCGTCTGGGCGTTTCCGGCTTCAGCCGCGCACCAATCAAGGGATAAGATAATCATGCTGGAACGGCTTCTGATTACCGCTGTGCTGATTGTTGTCGGCGTCGCCGGATGGAAACTATTCAACCTGTGGAGTGTGCGGAGATTGCAACGTACTGCGGGCGCAGCAATTGACCCAATCCTTAGCACGTTACAACATGGCATCCCAACCATTGTCTATTTCACAACGCCGGATTGCCAGCCTTGCCGCACCTTGCAGAAGCCCGCATTGACCGCCTTGCAGGAAGACGAACCGCTACAAATCGTACAGATTGACGCTACCGAACAACCGGAAGTTGCAGACCGCTGGGGCGTATTCTCCGCGCCGACCACGTTTATACTGGATCGCGCGTTTCAGCCACAGCAGGTCAATCGGGGTGTGGCGTCAAAGGCGACTCTAAAGCGCCAAATCGCAGAAATTTATCAGGGAGTGTAAGAAGTAAATATGACAGCAGCGCCAGCCATCACACAAATTTCGCCAGACGAGGTGACACTCTCGCACGACGAAATCCGGCGTTACAGCCGCCACCTAATTATGCCGGAAGTCGGCATCCAGGGGCAGCGCAAATTGAAAGCCGCCAGCGTCCTGCTCATTGGGACGGGCGGGCTTGGCAGTCCGTTGGCGCTCTATCTCGCGGCGGCGGGCATCGGGCGGATCGGGCTGGTCGATTATGATGTGGTTGATGAATCCAACCTGCAACGGCAGGTGATTCACTACACCAGCGATGTGGGTAAAACCAAGCTGGATAGCGCCGCCGGGAAACTCTCCGACATCAACCCCTATCTGGTGATCGAGAAGCACAATACGCCGCTGACCAGTGAAAACGCGCTCGAACTGCTCAAGGATTATGACGTTATCATCGACGGTACGGATAACTTCCCGACGCGCTATCTTGTCAACGATGCGTGCGTGATCCTGGGTAAGCCGAACGTCTATGGTTCGATTTTCCGCTTCGAGGGTCAACTCACCGTATTTGATGCAAAGCAAGGGCCGTGCTATCGCTGCCTCTTCCCGGAGCCGCCCCCGCCCGGACTCGTCCCAAGCTGCGCCGAAGGTGGCGTCCTCGGTGTCTTGCCGGGAACCATCGGGACGATGCAAGCGACAGAAGCGGTCAAGCTGATTCTTGGGATTGGCAAGCCAATGATCGGGCGTATGTTGCTGTACGATGCCCTCGAAATGTCATTTGACCAGATCAAGCTGCGCAAGAATCCGAAATGCCCGGTTTGCGGTGAGAACCCAACCGTCACCAAACTGATCGATTATGAACAGTTCTGTGGCGTCCCGGCGCATGATCGCAGCGACTACAAGGTCAAGAATGCCGAAAACAACGTCAGGAGCGTCACCGTTCTGGAGTTGCAGGCGCAGGTTGCCGCTGGCGACAATCTGGTCATCCTCGATGTGCGCGAACCACATGAATGGGAAATCAGCGCGATTGAAGGCAGCTTGCGTATACCGAAGGGGCAGGTCGTCGCGCGTGCGGCAGAAATCCCGCGTGATGCCGAAGTGGTTGTCCACTGCAAGACGGGTATCCGCAGCCGTGACGCCATCCTGATGTTGCAAGATTTGGGCTTTACCAATCTGGTGAACCTGCGCGGCGGGATCAACGCCTGGGCGCGTGAGGTTGACCCAAGCCAGCCGATTTACTAAATCTTGTGTGAATTCGGGATAACGCTTTCGTGTTGTAGATAGCTCTCACCCTGAAAGGCTTGTCCCTAAATCAAAAAGCAGCAATTGACCCCTATCCCCCCACCCTTTCCCCGCAGGCAGGGAAAGGGAGCCAATGCGCGTCCGCCTGAAAGTCCCTCCTCGCTGGCGGGGAGGGATTTAGGGTGGGGTCAAACAGGATGATTTACGCGCAAGACAATTTGCGGACAAGCGCTGAATCCCTCTCCCGCAGGAGAGGGACTGCGAGACGGTGGCAGACTCCCCTTTGCCTGCGGGAGAAGGGACGGGGGATGAGGGTTTGTTATCCCGGCATCATACACCGGGATCGCCAATCGGACTTATGCCTTCGCGCGAATCACTTCCAGCCCACCCATATACGGGCGCAATGCTTCCGGCACAATGATTGAACCATCCGCCTGCTGATAGTTTTCCATGATAGCAATGATGGTACGCGGCAGCGCCAGACCAGAACCATTCAGTGTATGCACATATTCCGGCTTTGCACCCGGCGCAGGCCGATAGCGGATCATGGCACGACGTGCCTGGAAACCCTCGCAGTTGGAGCAGGAAGAAACTTCCAGCCATTCATCACAGCCCGGCGCATACATTTCAAGGTCATATTTCTTTGCTGCCGCAAAGCCCAGATCGCCTGTCACCTGTTCGATCTTGCGGAATGGCAGCTTGAGCGCCCGCGCCACATCTGCCGCCGCCTCAAGGATCGATTCCAGTTCCGCATAGGACGTTTCCGGCGCGACGAACTTGTACATCTCCACTTTCATGAACTGATGTACACGCTTGATCCCGCGCACGTCGCGCCCGGCGGAGGTTTTTTCCTTGCGCCAACATGGAGACGCCGCGACGTAGTATAGCGGCAGTTGATCGGCTTCCAGAATCTCGTCACGATGCAGGTTCGTTACCGAAACTTCCGCAGTCGGGAGCAGATACAGGCCGCTTTCCTCGTCCGCATAGACGTTATCGCGGAATTTGGGGAACTGCGCCGCACCGTACAGGTTATCTTCCTTGACGATGTACGGCGTATCCACTTCGGTGAAGCCGTGCTTCTCGACATGCAAATCCAGATAGAGAGAGATGAGCGCACGTTGCAGCTTCGCGCCCAACCCCTTCAACACGAAAAAGCGCGCACCGGAGAGCTTTGTTCCACGCTCAAAGTCGATGATGTCCAGCGCCGGGCCAAGCTCCCAATGGGGCTTGGGCGTGAAATCGAATTTTCGCATTTCACCTTCGGGCGCATAGATGATGTTTTCGGAATCATCCTTGCCGACTTTCACCGAAGGATGTGGCATGTTCGGAATCCACAACATATTTTCGTTGAGTTCACGCTCGGCGGCTTCGGCATCGCGCGTGATCGTTTCCACGCGCTCACCCATCTTGCGCAGGGCTTCGGAAAGTGTGTTCAATGCTGCGTTAGGATCGCCCTCATATGTGCCGTTAGCAGGCGTTTCTGTCATCAATGCCAGAGCGCGGGCGTAATCCTTCGCTTCGATGGCAGCGACGACATCCAGCGCGGCACGGGCGAGAGCAGGCTGCCCGATGGCTTTGTTACCGCGAAATTTGCCCATCGCCTTATTCAGCTTGTTTCGTTCAGCTTGCAGCGTTTCCGACTCGACCAGACAGGCGCGACGCTGCTTATCCAGTTCGAGGATGCGGTCTATGCGCGGAATCGCGGAAGGCTCCTGCAAGTTTTCAAGCTGTTGTTTTACCCAGTCGGGTTGTTTGCGGATCAGGTCTATATCGATCATGGTTTCCTCTTTTGATTCTGGTTAACGGTTGCTGGCGACTCCGGGAAGCGCGGCCCTGCGCGGAAATCACTCCGAATGCGCAGACCCGCCAGTATCACCCCGATGGCAATGATGACCAGCACCAGCGCATCGAAAAACTCCGGTTGAATCATGGTTCACATCCTGTCCAATAAAAAATCCCCACGTCGAGAGCAAAGATTGCTCAGGACGAAGGGATTTCGTGGTGCCACCTGAATTTGCTGCGTCAGTTTTCTCTGCTGCACAGCCTCATTGTTCGCGCTAACGGGCGTCCCCGGCACGGCTTGTTTCGCCGCGCGACCTATCGGGAGTGGAATTCTGCGTTTTCGCTATCGCCTTGCACCGTGCGGCGACTCTCTGTGAACGATGAACGCGGATTAGCTCCGTCGGAGTCGTTAAGTATTATCGCCAGTGTAGTACAAAGAAACGGCACTGTCAAGCGTTATGATGCAGGCCAGACCAGTGTATTCAGCGGTTCACCGATCCCGAATTGCTCTTTCCACAGGCGTTGATACGTGCCATCCTGCGCCATGTCCTGCACGGTTTGTTCGACCATTGCGCGGAACTCTGAATCGCCACGCTGCACCGCAAACGAGATCGGTTCGCGGGTATATTCCTGTGGCAGTAGCGTCATAAAGCTGGAAAGTTTTTGCGAGAGCGGGACGAGGCGCAAACTATCGCCAAACACAGCGGTCATCGTGCCATCGGCGGCATATTGCCCGATCTCGTTATCATCGCGGATCAGGATTTTGCGGAAGCCGATCACGCCCGCCGTCTTGCCGACCTCTTCGGCAACCGGGAATGCGCCTTCATCATCTGCGAAGATGCCGAGGTTTTTGCCATTTCCGATCTGCAAATCTGCGAATCCGGTTATTTTGCGTGCAGTGACAACCAGCAGACGGTAACCATGAATTGCATAAACCGAGGTGAAATCAACCCGATCCGGCAGGTCATTATTGCCCCAGTGCGGCTCAAGGCCAAGCGCCAGATCAGCGTTGCCCGATGCAATGGCTTCTTCTGCCGCGCCGCCCACAAACTGAACGCTCACGCCCCAACGCTTCGCCATCTCTTCCGCCATCGCCTTGCCAAAGGCATCAATGGGCGCATATTTGCCTGTACCATCAGGGTTGCCCAAGCCTGCCACCTTGAGCGTTTTTCCGGTCTGGACGCGCGCGAGGGTTGCCGTGCCGGGGACGGTAATATCAACCGGGAAATCGTATATCGTGCGTTGATCTTTTTCCAGATCGTTCCAGACCGCCGGAATCGTGCGCTGTTCTGGCGGCAAAATCGAACGTGGGAACCACTGATCGTAAATCTGACCCAAGCGCCCGTCTTTGGCGTAGCGCTGCAAGGTGCGGTTAGCCAGCGTTCGCAGCGCGTAATCGTGCGAACGGAACGCCACTGCATACGGCTCGGAGCGGAACGCCCCCTGTAAGAGTTTCAATCCTTGCAGACCGTCACCACGTACCCGTGCATCCAGTTCCCAGCGATCCCCGACCAATACCGAAATATCGCCCGCGACCAATGCCCGAATGCCATCATCGAACATCAGGAGTTTCTTCACGGTAACCTGTACGCCGCTGGCTTTTTGCCATTGATCCAGCGCTGGTTCTCCCGCGCTACCGGAGATGACGCCGACGACCTTGCCGCCAAGTTCCGAGATGTTGTTTTGCGGGTTGGAGTTGAGCGCCAGTGCGACCTGATAATTCACGAAATAGGGTTCGCTGAAATCGAAGGTCTTTTCCAGTTCGCGGGTATGAACGATTTTGCCCATGAGCATATCAATATCGCCGCGCGCGAGGAGCGTCAGCCCATTTTGTCGCGTGACCTGCCGGAAGATCGGGCGTACATTGTCGCCTGCCAGCGGGATACCCCAATCCTGCGCGAAGGCACGCCCAATATCGGCTTCAAATCCCTCTACTTCGCCACTATCATTCAGTCTGGCAAAAGGTTTGGCGTTATACAAAATGCCGATGGTCAGGCGCGGCCTGTCCTTATCGGCACGGATGCGCGCCAGTGATGACTGTGCCAGCGCCGGGATTGGGGTCGGTGGCAGGCTGGTCGGGAACAAGGTCGGCGGAACAAGAGTAGAAAGCGGTTGTTGAGCCAATGGCGCAGCAGCCACCGAGGTCACCATAGCCGCCAGCAGGATCAGCCCGATAACCACCTGTATCGTTCGTCTTATCATGAAATTTCCTCGGCGCTCAATTAACAATACATCAAAAGAAAGCGCGGAGCATCATTTTACCGCATCGGGGCATGGGTAGCCGTTGCGCGTAGGGTACAAGGGGGATTGAAATTGGTTTTGGAGACGGTTCGATTTGATCCAATACTCATCTCATCCAATTACTCGATAATGCAAACCTGCCTGGTTGACTGTTATCGCTGCTTCTGCTAACATGATCTGAAAGCGTCGATGGAGACGAGTAGCGGGAACTATACAGGTTCAGAGAGCCGCCGAATGCTGTGAAGGTGGCCTTGTATATCCGTGAATGACCCTCCTGAGCGCGGGTAGGAACGCAATCCAGCATACCTGGATTGTCAGTAAGCCCCGACGGTTTGCTCCCGTAACCGAGCAGCAAAGGTCGCTTTCTTCCTCCATGACAGCGACGAACTGCGGTGGCACCACGAGTACGCTCCCTCGTCCGCACTTATGCGGGGGCGTGTATTTCTGGAGGTCTCGAATGAACCGCGTTTGGTCTTCTCAACTCAGCGCCCATGTTGATGAGCGCGTCTCCGTGTGTGGCTGGCTCCACCATTTCCGCCGTTTGAAGCATGTCTGTTTCCTTGTGTTGCGCGATGCAAAGGGATTGATCCAGATCGTCGTTGAAGACGAAGAATTGATCGCCCGACTGGAAAGCATGGCGCACGAATCCGTATTATCCATAGAAGCGTTAGTTGTTTCGAGCAAGCAGGCTCCGCAAGGCGTCGAACTGCATCAACCCGCGATTGAACTTCTATCGGGTACACAGGTCGCGCCGCCGTTTGATCTCTATCGCCCGGTGTTGAATGTAACACTCCCAACATTGCTGGATAATGCGCCGCTCTCGCTGCGGCATCCTCATCGGCGCGCACTGGCAAGAATTGCAGCGGCATCAATGGCAGGGTTCCGCGCGGCACTCAATGCTGCCGAGTTCACCGAAATCCAGACTCCAAAGATCGTCGCGGCAGCAACCGAAAGCGGCGCGAACGTCTTTGAGATCGACTATTTCGGCAAGGCGGCATATCTGGCGCAAAGCCCGCAATTCTATAAACAGATGATGGTTGGCGTCTTTGAACGGGTGTTTGAAGTCGGGCCAGTGTTCCGTGCCGAACCGCACGATACTGCGCGGCATCTCAGCCAATATGTTTCACTGGATGCCGAATTTGGCTTCATTGAAAATCATCGGACGGTGATGGCGATGCTGACCAACGTTCTGCGCGGGATGGTCGAAACGATTGCCGAGCGTGAAGCGGAAGCAATCGCATTGACGGAAATCCGATTGCCAACCATACCCGACGAAATTCCTGTGATTCATTTTTCAGAGGCGCTGGAACTCATTTATCGGGAAACGGGCGAGGATGCACGGCATGAGCCAGACCTCGCGCCTGCCCATGAACGCTGGCTTTGCGAATGGGCGCAACGTACCTACGGCAGCGAATTTCTGTTTGTAGAAGGCTATCCGATGGTCAAGCGGCCTTTCTATACGCATCCAGACAAGGCGCGTCCAGCCTATTCCAACAGTTTTGACCTGCTGTTTCGCGGGTTGGAACTCGTCACGGGCGGGCAACGGTTGCATAAATACGAAGACTATATCGCGGCATTATCGGCGCGGGGCCTGTCGCCAGAACAATTCGCGGGCTATCTGGATGCCTTCCACTACGGGATGCCACCACATGGGGGATTCGCTATCGGGCTGGAACGCTGGGTGGCACGTCTCAGCGGCGCGCAAAACGTCCGGGAAGTTACCCTGTTCCCGCGTGACCTGACCCGTCTGGTTCCCTAGACCCCACCCTAAATCCCTCCCCGCTGGCGAGGAGGGACTTCCAGACAGACGTGCGTTGCTCCCTTTCTCCGCTCGCGGGGAAAGGGTCAATAATTGTGATGGGTTTTGTTTGCATCCAGCCCTACCTATGACCTTGCGCACTTGACATATTTTCCCCAAACGAATAATCTTTTCTCACATAGCTAAGGAACAATCATGAGCCGTGTTATCAACCCGGATGCAATTGGCAAACAGCGTAATCAATTGATGCGTACCGCCGCCGAATTGCTCCGACACCTGAGCCAAAAACCAGAGATCGATGCAGAAGCGAAGGATATGCTGGCGGCGCTCGTTCTGACCCTGAAAGCCATCGAAGATAGTGTTGACGAAGCGATGGTGGCATGGGAAAAGCGAAACTATTGGAACAAGGTTGAAGAATTTCGGATGCAGTGGGCGTGGGTCGGCGGCGCGTCTGCCCGTCTCGAACAACTCGTCCGTAAGGAAGATTGGGATCAACTCCCGCAGCAGATGATCACCCTGCTCAAGCATTTTTCGGAGATCACCATTACACGCTTTACCCGTACTGCCGAGGCTTGGCAAGGCGCATACGAAAAACTGCTCAAGGAAACGCCACCCACCCGTTAGAACCAGGAGGCCACAATGTCATTTGGCGACGTTAGCGCACGTTTGAAGAAAAAGAAGGCCGAAGAAGAGGCCGTTGTCGCACCACCGCGCGATTATGAAGAACTGCACACGCTCCGGGCGCGTATTCTGGGCGTTTTGATACAGGACGCGCGACGCTCCAAAGGGCGAACCGAGCAGCAGTGCGCGGCAGAGATCGGCGTTCCACTCGAATATTATCACGAGATGGAACTTGGCAAGCGTGCGCCAAGCCTTCCCCAGCTTGAGATATTGGCCTATTTCATTGGCGTGCCGATCAGCCATTTCTGGAATACAACGACGGTTGGGACGGAAAGCGCCGGTGTCGCCAAAGAAGATTTCAGCGACCTGCGGGATCGGGTTATTGGCGCAATGATTCGCGTCAAACGACAGGGGCTGGGCATGAGTGCCGGCGACCTTGCCGCCGAAACCGGACTCTCCGAGGCAACGATTGAAGCCTATGAACTGGCACAACATCCGATCCCTTTCACCGAACTAACAACCATTGCCAGCGCCCTGAAGGTCAATGTCAGCTATTTTATGGATGACAGCAGCCGTGTCGGAGACTGGCTGATCGCCCAGGAAGATTACCGTAAATTTGCTGAATTGCCGGAAGAGTTGCGCGAATGGGTCACACAACCTTCACATGCGCCATTCATCGAAATTGCGATGAAATTGAGTAAACTTCCGGTGAAAGAATTGCGCGATGTCGGGGAAAATATCCTGAACATAACGCTCTAACCTGATTCATCAAAAGGAATGATCATGCCGACAGGGAAAGAATTGCAGGACGAAGGCAACAAGTTCTTTAGAGAACGCGACTACGAAAAGGCGCAGGAAATCTACAAGCAGTCGCGCGAGGCATACACCGCCGAAGGCAAGCCGGATATGGCTGCCGAAATGCAGGTCAATCTGGCCTTGATTGAGCGCACGATGGGCAACTATGAAGCCTCTGCAAACGCCATGCAGGAAGCGCGGCAGGTCTTCGCCGGAATGGGAGATCGCCACCGCGAAGCGCAAGTGATCGGCAACCTCGGCGGGGTGTATCTTGCACAGGGCAACCTGGAGCAGGCGTTCACACTCTACCGTGAAGCCGCCGATGTCTTCAAGGAAATGAACGACAACGATAAATATGGTCAGACCATGCTTGCGATGGCAGAAATCCAACTGCGCGAACGCAAGATCATGGAGAGCGTGACGACCTATGAAGTCGCGCTCGATTTCATCAATGATCTAAGTGTGCGTCAAAAACTCATGAAGTCGCTCATTGGTCTGAAAAATCGGGTGGTGGGTGGTGGCGCACCGCCAAAGATCGAAGACGAAAAGCCCGTCGAAATCGAAGAGCCGAAGAACTAGCCAACGCTCGAAGCCAATTCTTGCAATCACCGGATGCAATGAAGCCCGGTGATTGTTTTTTGGATCACAGATTCAAGGTCAGCATCCGATGTGGACATTTGAAGAGCTATTGCGCTCGCGCGTTCATCGAAAGTTGAGAGATTGTCCCCGTTTTTCCAGAACGTTACCGCCCGAAACTGATTTTTTTATTAATCTGGAAGGCGAACAGGTGATTGGATGCTACTCTTTCGAGGATACAGATAGAGTCGTGGTGACTACGCGGGGAATAAGAACGCGATTTGATAAAGAAACGCAGTTTATCCCTTATTCAGAAATGATCGCTTCTACCGTAACAGGGGATTGGCACGTTCCAGCCGCGAAGACGATGGCTACTCAAATCCAGATCACCATGAAAGATGAAAGTAGTCGACAAATCCGGATTCGCGGTGGGGAGGGAAAGCTGCGCGATATATGGCTTTTTCAGCATTTTCTGAGCCATGCTATCAACGACTATAAAAAATATGCCCCAGGTGCTACCCGTTCAGGCTAGCGCATCACCAGCGGCAGCACTACCGATAGCACCCGCTGCAACAGAGGTGGCCCCATCACCAGCCCGCCGATGATCGCCGCCGCTACCGATGCCAGCAATACCGCTGCTGCTGCAACATCCTTTCCGACGCGCGCTACCGGATGAATTTCCGGGCTGGCAAGATTAATTGCCGACTCAATCGCCGCGTTGACGAATTCCGCCATCCAATTGATGGTGATGATCAAAATCAGAACTGCCCACGCCAGCGGCTCCAGGCCGAGCCATAGACCCACTACAAACACAGCAACACTGATCGCGGTCTGGATACGGATATTTTTCTGGGTCTTGAGCATCCACAGCCAACCCGCCAGCGCATAGCGGAAGCTGGAAATGCGCGATTTGCTGGTGATTGGGCTATAGTCATCGGGATTGGTGGCAAGTGTTGCCTTCACATCGGGGTGAAACCCGATCAGGGCATTAAGATTAGTGGAACGGGACTTGAGGACATTCATCAGGCATTTTCTCCGGGGTGGAAACGCGGTACGGTAATGGGGATGTTCAAGGCAGCGAGAACCTCAGCCTGTGTCTCCCACATTTCCGCTTCATTTTCGGGCGTATCATGATCATAGCCTAGCAGATGCAGCGTCCCATGCACAACCAGCAACGCTAGCTCATCATCGAGGGCGTGTCCGGCTTCTTCGGCCTGATGCCTGGTGTAGGGGTAGGCAATGATCAGATCGCCAAGATAGGCCTGGGACTCTTCTTCATCCAGATCGATTTCCAGATCATCGGGCAATTCTGGCATGGGATCAGCCGGAAACGAGAGAATATCAGTTGAGGCGTCTACCTCCCGATACTTCTGATTCAGGATACGCACCGCGTCATCGTCTGTTATCACAACGGTGATAGCACTCTGCGGATCGAGATCGTGCAAATCCAGCACATGCGTAATCGCCTGTGCCATGCGCTCTTGTGGAAAGTCCCGCGCCTCTTCAAATTCGATCTGGAAATCTATCGTATACACGCTATTTTTTGAGTGCCGCCTGCACTGCTTCCTGCACTGCTTTGCCTTCTGCCTTACCCTTTACACGGGGAGACAGAATTTTCATCACTGCGCCCATATCTTTTGGTGTCGTCGCGCCCGATTCGGTAACGGCTTTGGCAACTTCCGCTGCGAGTTCTTCCGGCGTCAATTGTGCGGGCAGATAGGTCGTAATCAGAGCGATCTCGTATTCGGTCTGTTTGGCGAGATCGTCACGTCCGGCTTTGGTGGATTCGTCCAGGCTTTCGCGGCGCTTCTTGATCTCGCTATTCAGGATCGTAATGATTTTGTCGTCCGTAATCGTCTCACGGGTGTCGACTTCGACCTGTTTGATCATCGCGCTCACAAAGCGTAAAGCGTCTTTGCGTTGCGTATCGCCCGCCTTCATCGCCTCTTTGAGATCGTTCTGGATACGTTCCTTGATTTGGGACATCTTTTTATCCTTAATATGCAGCAGGTAATTCTACTGGATATGATTTATCAAATGAAGCGTCATTCGTCCAAAGTGCTAAAAATATCGGCAACACGCAGGGTAAAACCGGGCAATACGTCGCCGCCTTCGATCAGTGCATCTCCCCGCAAAATAACTACCTTGTCCGGGGCAGTGTAAAAATAGACCGTGCGTGAATTGGGATAAACTACCCACATCTGGCGCGTACCCGCCGCGAAAAACAGATCGGCTTTCTGCTGCATTTCAATCCTGGTATTGCTATCCGAATAGATTTCTACAACCAGGTCTGGCGCGATTTGCTCGAATCCCGGTGTATCCCTGTCTTTAGGAAGACGTGATTTGCTGATAAACGAAACATCTGGTGCAAGTACATCACCGCCGGGCAATTGATATCCAGCCTCCGCAATATAGATTTCTCCAAGTTTATTCGTCAGTACGTGATGCCCAATATAAGAGGCGATTCGGCCTGCCGCGCGCCCATGCCGAAGTTTTGTAGGAGCCATTGGAATTAACTCTCCATTGATCAGTTCAAAATGTTTGTCCTCAAGCGATAGCTGCCAGACCTCTTCTGCCGTGTGGACTGTTTTGGTATCAGTTGCCAATGCTGTCATTGGATTAACTCCTTCACTTCTGACCAGATTTTATCACCCCTCTTGACTTTCCAGTTACTGGAACGTGTAGACTGCTTTTATACGAAAGGATTGCGCTATGTCCACCAAAATCGACCACAAGAAGCAGTACAACACCCTCTATAACCCACCGAAGGAATTTTCCGTCGTCACCGTGCCGCCGCTGCAATATCTGATGATTGATGGCAAGGGATACCCCACCACATCCGCACTATGGCAGGATGCGATTGAAAGCCTCTTTGCCCTCTCCTATTCGCTCAAATTTGAACTGAAGAAACAGGATGTTGACTACACTGTCATGCCGCTGGAAGGGTTGTTCTACACGGGTAGCAGTACGGAAGAGTTCGATTTGCAAGACCCTTCAAAGTGGCACTGGACGATCATGATGATGCAACCGGAACAGGTCACGCCTGCACTCTTCGAGAAGATGCGTAAGGACGTTCAGGCAAAGAAGCAGTTGAAGAGTCTCTCAAACATGCGGCTGGAAACGTTCGATGAGGGGCTATCGGTGCAAATCATGTATATCGGCCCATATAAGGATGAGCCACCGACCATTGACCGCATGTATGCCTATATGGGAGAAAATGGCTATGAGAAGAACGGCAAGCATCACGAAATCTATCTGGGCGATCCGAATCGCAGCGCCCCGGAAAAGCTCAAAACAGTGATTCGCCAACCAATCCGTAAACGCTAGAGACGTTCTGAGAAGCATTGACCCCTATCCCTACCCTTTCCCCGCAGGCAAGGAAAGGGAGCAATGCACGGGTTTGGAAGCAGAAGACCCCCGGCTAAAGCCGAGGGCTAAACTCAAAGATAGTGTTGCAGCTACCGGGTGTTATCGAACGTGCGCGTCAGTCAGGACAGTGTTGATTCCGTGTTGAGCGGTTGTCCACACTTTGAGTTTAGCCCGGTGCTTCAGCGCCGGGTCTGAAATATCTGTCGGATTCCAGGTCGCTGGCGGGGTGGGGTTTATTGGATTTTCTGGACAGTCTTCTGGTCTACTCCCGGAAATAGCGACCCGCAAAGCCGTGTTGACCGTCCAGCCAGCCACCTGTCAGGGATGATATTCGATGCTGCCAAGCCGATAGGTGTCATAGAATACAGGCAGTCCCCATTCGATGGAAACAAGGGGGCTGTCTACCTCGTTTTCCAGATCGAGAATATCCAGATACGGGCGATACTGTTCTTCTCCCAGAAAATAATCATCATACAGACCAAAATAGACCTTGTAGTCCCCAACCAGAACCACTGGTTTTCCATACTGCACATCGTAACGGATGTCGCGGAAATCCTTTATGGAATCGTAACGAAAACGTCCACCGCTATAACGCCCTGGCCCAATAGCGGGATGCCACGACGCCGTTTGCAAAAGGCATTCTTTATTGTCAGGATTACAGGAAACAGTTCCCAACAAATCCATTTCATAGGGAAATATGGATTTTAGTTCCGTTGTGCCAGGCTGTAATCCCTTCCGGCAATTTTCACGCAGAGGCGGTTTGCAGTTTTCTTTTACAGCAGCGTTAGTGTATTTTGTAGGTTCCTTCAACTGGCGATTAATCGTAATCAGGAAAAGCTCGTTTGGAGATGTGATCGTATCGGGATATTCCTTGCGTGTCTGCACGTCGATCAGTCGCCAGCTATTCCAATTGCCGACACGCACGTAGCGCCCGGTTTTGGAAATATCCATCAAATCCGGTAGCTTGTTTCCGCTCAATAGCTGCTGCGGCTTTGGCTTCTCGAAAATATTCCAGTGCCAGATTGCATTGGCTTCCTGCCACGCGAGGGTCGTCCCGTTTGCACTCCAAATCACTTTTGGCATTATTTCGGTTTTGCCTTTGGCAAATTTTTGGACTGCAACTTCTCGCAATACCATTGGGTTACCATATTCACCCATAGCCTCGTAGTTGATGATCATCTCGTAGTTGATGATCATATAGATCGTCAATTTTGCCGCATTCCAGACCGCCACAAGGTTATTGTCGTTGGAAAAGGCGACAGCCTGCCCTTCGACCATCAGTTTTTTGATGCGCTCTGAATATTCCCCGGATTCGTCTTTTTCAGGATCAAATTTTGTCCAGATATATTGGAAGGCGATTGTCTTGTCATCGAGCCGGAAGGCCACATGCGCGCCATCTGGCGAAATGGCAAGCAACCCATTGTTTTCCATCTTTTTGATACTACGATCCGGGTTGATCTGATAACGTGCGCCGCTTTTCGTTGTGATGTTGACGAAACGCATCAACGGGTAAAAATTGGTCTTGCTCTCTTTTGGTGGTAATGCGGCGGTACGGTTGCCTGCCTCAAGCATCTTCTGGATGAAGTCTTTTTCAACAATTTTGTTTTGGGCATCAAACTCAACCCGATAGCCTTCGGTAGCGCCTTCCTGATAATAGATATTCCCATTGGCAGGGTAAAAATGGGCTGTACCGTGAATGTAATCGGTATATGTTCCATCGTTGTTGGGCTTCAAACCGAAATAGCCCTGATCCCCTTTGTCCCAATAATGTTGCCCTTGTCCGGCATACAAACAACCCGTATCATAGCCCCGGATGAGCGCCCCGGTTTGCAGCGCAGGCGGATAGCGCATGACCGTAATGAAGCGTGCGCCTTCGCCTTTGTAATATTCCTCAATGCGGAGGATCGCGTTATGCCCGCTGTCGTCGGCATCAATGACGGTAGCCTTCACCAGCAGATCGGCTTCCGGCAGGTTTGACACCCCGAAATAGGGGTAACCGCTACACGCGCGAACAGGGGAAGCCTGGGTTACGAAATGCAAGGATACCAGTATCGCAATCACAAAAAAGATACGTTTCACGATAGAACCCTCCCTGGAATTTCATGCTGCACTCTCTTTAATTCTAGTGGCATTTCCGCACGAACAAACCAACGAGAGATGAAGGCAGGGCAATTGTATGAAATTGACGTTTCGTAAAAGACGGGATGCAAGCTGATTGTGTGCAATATAACGGCAGGGTACAATGAAACATATTCTTGCGCCCCGGAAGCGCTATTACCGCCAGAGTGTGGATGAAGCGCGTATGCAGCGGATGTGGTCACAGGCAAGACTTGACGCTTCGCCAACGGAACCTTTCAATATGGACAATGTGGCCTGACCCCGAATCAGGATCACAAGGCGGCGATCAACATTCAACGGATCGGGGCATCGCTCCACACCAGCCGAGAGAGCGTAAGACCCGACTTGTCAGGCTCTCCTGTTTGAAGTTGGACGCCCTCGCTTTCTGGCGTGGGGTATGTCACACTTAATCTTGCACAGGGGGAATAATGCCACGATCCGAAACAACGAATGACTGGCGGCTGTTTGGCGCGGAACTGCGGATCAGCCGTGCATGGCTGGGTGCGCTGACCGAAGCCGGAATATACAGCACCGAGGATGCCGGAAAACTGCGGAAGGCGCTGGATCAGATCGAATCCGAGCGCAAGGCGTACACGCTTGCCGGGCTGGATATGTTCAAGGTGTTCGATACACGCCTGATCTCGCTGGTGGGCGGGAGCGCTGCCAAAATCGCAGCAGGGCGCAGCGTGCAGGAACGCCTGTTGACGGCACTCCGCTTCTGGCTGATCGAAGAGATGCGCGGGTTAAGCGAGAAGATCGCCACCGTACAAAAAGCGCTGCTGACGCAAGCCGAAAGCCATGTTGCGGCGATCATGCCCGCCTACGTCAACCTGCGTCCGGCACAACCGATTTCGGCGGCGCATTGGTTGCTCAGTTTCTTCTGGATGCTGGCGCGTGACCAGGATCGACTGGCGGCGTGTATCGGGCGTGCCAGCACGATGCCATTGGGGAGCGGTCTGGTGTCTGGTTCGGCGCTCAATTTTGACCGTGCCACCGTTGCCGATGAGTTGGGGATGCCGGAAGTTTCGCTGAACAGTCTGGATGCGGTGAGCGATTGGGACTTCGCCGCCGAGTTCCTCTTCGTTGGCTATATGACGGCAACGCACCTGAGCCGCCTTGCCGAAGATTTGACCATTTATAGCAGCCCCGTCCCCGGTTTTATTATTTTCGAGGGGGAAGCGACTATCCTTGCCGGGATGCGCGGGCTTGCCTCAACGCTATTTGGGCAACTTGCCGGATTCATGGTGACGCTAAAAGCGCTCCCTTCTGCTTATAATCAGGATGCACCACAAAATCGACAAATGCTCTATACCGCTGCCGATGCGATGACCGATTTACTGGAAAATACGGCACAGGTGTTGAAGGGCATGACGATTGAGGCAGACCGCATGTGGGAAGCAATGGACGATCCGGCGCTGTTTACTGCTGATCTGGTGGACTATCTGATCACACGCGGACAAACCGGCGCAGAATTGATCATCAAGAAGTTGCAGGCGAAGGCAGAGCAGACTGGAACGCCCATTTCGGAAATGTCGTTGAGTGATTTGCAGGCCGAATCGAAATTGTTTGAGAATGACGTTTTTAAATTGTTTGATGTGCAAGGGTCGATAGCGCGGCGCGCGCTCACGGGCGGGACGGCTCCCGGCGCGGTGCGGGATCAGATTCGGCGGGCGACAGGTTGGCTGATGGATGCAGGGCTATCGTAATGTAAAGAGGTGTATTGTGATTCAAAAATCCCTGATTGCTCAACTTCCGGTGGAATGGCGCGAACGGCGACGGTTGCAGCGCCGTTTTGCGCGCATCGAAAAAACTTTGAGGGCGCGCGATTGCACATTTCTTCCCCCGGAATTGCAGCAGAATCGCAGGGAAACACTCGATAATCTGCATAGCTACGCCAAACGCGGCATCTTTCCGCGCAACTTTGCGTTCCCAAACAAGCATCGTCCGGTGTTTATCGATCCAGGTGGGCGCACCTGTGCTGTCGCGCAATTAATGATCGATTCTGGCGCGGGTTATCAAGCCGCAAAAATTTCCAGTCAGGCGAATTTTGCTTATATCCGCGAAATGAATTTTGTTGAATTGGATAACTGGGTCGCGGAAAGTGGCTTGGGCCGGGATGAAGCGGCATGGATTCAACCTGGCTACGAGTTTATGAATTGTCCTGATTATTCCTTACAACTCACACAAGCACGGCAACTGCTTCAACATATCAATACCCAGATTATCTTGCTTGGCACTGCCTATGTTTTTGTTGCGTGGTTACGTTCCTACGCTAAATTTAGCCAAAACATAAAAACAGGGCTGGCTATCATTTTAACTGTTGGTTTGATCGTTCTATCTGGATTGATATTCAAAAGCGATAATGCGCGCATCGACATTCACAATATCGAACAAGCCATTGCTTGCTTTGCGGACTAGCTATCTGATTTCACGGGGGATATGAATGATTACACAATCATCGGAAGTACAACAACAGGCCACATTAAGCAGTGACGTTCGATGGCTGGCAAGCCTTCTGGGTGAGGTTGTCGCGGAACAGCATGGCGCGGAAGCGCTCGAACTCGTGGAACAGGTGCGCGAACTGGCGAAATCGCGTCGGCGTAACGATCCGCAAGGGGACGCGGCGCTCCGGGCAGCGATTGCTGCGCTCTCGCTGGATCAGCAGAAAATCCTGATCAAAGCCTTTGGCGATTATTTTCAGTTGATCAATATTGCCGAAGATGAGGAGCGTATCCGTGTGCTGGAAAGCCGTGAACGCGAAGGCACACTTGCGGAAATGATCGAAGACAGCGTGGCTACCCTGCATCAGCGTGGACATTCTGCCGAAAGTGTGCGGACATTGCTGGAAAAACTCTCGATCCGGCTGGTGCTGACTGCACACCCTTCCGAAGCCAAGCGGCGCGACATCATCGCCAAGCTGCAAAATATCTCCAAAGTCATGCTGCGCCGGGATCGGGAAATGCTGCTCCCGCGCGAGTGGAACGCCCTGCAAGGCCGCCTGAAAGCCGAGATTGAATCGCTCTGGCAGACCCGTACCACCCGCGTCGCCCGTACTACTGTGATGGATGAAGTCAACTTCGGGTTGTACTTCATGACGACGGTCATCATGGATTTGGTGGTTGATGTGATGGATGAACTCCGCGACGCGCTCAAGCACTACTACCCGGATCACGATTGGAAGCAGGTTCCGAATATCCTGCACTTTGCCTCATGGATCGGCGGGGATCGAGATGGCAATCCGAACGTCACCGCTGATATTACGATCAAGACGCTCTCGCAACAGTTCAGCACAGCGCGACAGGTGTATATCGCTGAACTGGAACGCCTGCGCGGTACGCTCACACAGAGCATTGATGAGGCAACCGTCTCGCCGGAACTGACCGATTCAATCGCGCCGACAGACGTTTATCCGCATGAGCCGTATCGCCAGAAGATCACGGAAATTATCGCCACGCTCGAAAAAGATAATTATTTCGATGGGCAGGCGTTGCTGGATGATTTGCTGCTGATGCAGCGCAGTCTGAACCAGAATAAGGGTATCCACAGCGCCGAGGCACATCTGCGCCACCTGATCGAAAAAGTGCGTATTTTCGGGCTGCACATCGTCCCGCTGGATATTCGTGAAGACTCGCAGCGCCACCTGCACGCGATCAAGGAACTCTTCGCTGCCTATAACATTGTGCCGGATTTCACCACACTGGATGAAGAGAGCAAGCGCCGGATTCTCACAGAGCAAATCCGTAACCCGCGTCCACTGTTCCCTGTGCTGCCGCGTTTCAGCGACATCACTAACGAGGTGATCGCTACATGGCGCATGATTGCCCATGCCCACGAAACCTATGGCAAGCAGGTGATCGATACAGTCATCGCCAGCATGACGCAAAACGCCAGTGATATGCTGATTATGCTCTTGCTTGCGCACGAAGTCGGCGTCGATCAGTCTATTGATATTGTGCCGCTGTTCGAGACGATTGATGACCTCGAACACGCGCCGGAAATTCTGGATGCAGTCTTTGGCAATGCACCTTATCGGGAACACCTCGCCGCACGCGGGATGCGTCAGCAGGTGATGATTGGCTATTCCGATAGCAATAAAGACGGTGGCTATCTGGCCTCGAACTGGGGATTGTACAAGGCACAGCGCACGCTTGCGGAACTCTGTCGCGGCGCAAACGTGGCGCTGGAACTGTTTCACGGGCGTGGCGGCTCAATCGGGCGTGGTGGCGGCCCTGCCCATCGCGCGATTCTGGCGCAGCCCGCCAGTTCACACTCCGGCAAGATCAAGATGACCGAACAGGGCGAAGTCATCGCCTATCGTTACAGCAACCCCGCGATTGGACGCCGCCACTTGCATCAGGTGATCAACGCGATGTTGCTGGCGACAGGCGCACCACCGGAAACAGACATCCGCGCGGAGTGGCCGAAAACGATGGAACGCCTCGCGGAATTGGGACGGGTTGCCTATCGCGCATTCGTCTATGAAAGCGACGGCTTCTTGGAATACTGGCAAGCTGCAACGCCGATTGATGAACTGAGCAGTTTGTCGATTAGTTCCCGTCCAGCACGGCGGCGCGCGGGTGGCTTTGCAGGACTGCGCGCCATTCCCTGGGTGTTCAGTTGGACACAGAGCCGCGCCATTATCCCTAGCTGGTTTGGCGTCGGAACGTCCTTCGAGACGGTAGCCAACGAACCCGGCGGCCTCGACCTGCTCCGTACCATGTATACCCAATGGCCTTTCTTCAACGCGCTGATCCAGAATGTGCAGATGGACATCGCCAAAGCGGATATGGGCATTGCAGAACAATATGCCGGGTTGGTCAGGGATGAAAATGTACGCAACACGATTTTCTCGCGCATGACCACCGAACACGAACGCGCGCGCCAGATGGTCTGCAAAATCACGGGTCAAAAGGAATTGCTGGATAACTACCCGGTGATGCAGAAATCAATCACACGGCGCAATCCCTATGTCGATCCGATGAATTTCATTCAGGTGGAATTGTTGCGCAAACTGCGCAGTATGGATCAGGATGAAGCCGAGTACGCGGCGACACTGGACGCCGTGCTGACAACGGTCAACGGCATCGCCGCAGGGATGAAGACGACAGGCTGATTTCGAGGATGGGCGTATGGAGAGGTATGCCCATCACTTATCAGAAATTGGCGTGAACGAATCCAGAAAGCGATCAATTGCAGTTTCATCGGTGAGCGTTTTGGGGTAAAGGATAACCAGTTGATAGCTTGTCTGGCGTACCAGCCAGATTTTGCCGCGCAAGCGTTTCTCGCTACCCTCGGCGGTGACTTCCACGCCGGGGATATTGCCGAGCTTGAAATCCTTATAAGCTGGATTCTGGACAGGTTGCCCGCGTGTAACTGCACGCTTTGCACCATCGAGGATGATGCCTTGCACCACGTCAAACGCAGCAGCGGGGAGTTTATCGGCATAGTTCACATAGGCGGCGGCAAATTCTGCGCCATCCAGATTCACTTCCTCGCTGACAATTTCGATTTCGCCAAACGGTACGGCGTTTGCCTTGCGTACCACGTGCGTCGGCGTACAGGGAAACTCTACCGAAAATTTATCAACGCCAGAGCCGAGAATAAGAACAGTTGGAGTGCAACTATTGCCCATTTGAACAGGGATGTTAACTGCGGTTGGAGTGGTTGTGTTGGTTGTCGAAGGAATCGGCTTGATGAACGAAATGAGGAGCGCCAGCACAAGCGCGATGAATAAAAACAGGAGTGGCAAACGAATCCGCTGGAACACCCTTTTTCTCCTGAAATAATCACAAAGCCAGCGTATCGGCTGGCTCTGTGAGCATTAAATCTTGTTGAGCGCCTTGATGCACTTGGTACACAGGTGCTTCCGTACCAGCCGCTCCCCATCCAGAACCTTGACGCGCTGGATATTGGCCTCGAAGGTGCGCTTGGTACGCCGCTTGGAGTGGCTGACATTGTTCCCGACCATGCGGATTTTGCCGCAAGTTTCACACTTCATAATACGTCCCTTTTCAGGCTCAAAAGCGGCAGGATCGTATCATAGTGCGGGCAGATCAGCAAGGGCTATCCGCTGGCGTTCAAACTATCTGAAAAGGAATGACCCCTATCCCCCACCCTTTCCCCGCAAGCAGCGAAAGGGAGCAACGCGCGTCTGCCTGAAAGTCCCTCCTCGCCAGCGGGGAGGGATTCAGGGTGGGGTCTATTGAGGTTCTCAGACAGTCTCTAACGCATGAAAACCAGAGAGCCAGGGAGGTAGTTCATCCCTCCCGGCGGATTCTCCTATTGAATGTGGAACTCTATGTCGGATTTTGCCGTCCAGGTGTGGAATATTATTTCAGAGCAAAACTACGTTATCGGCATCCGTGTGTTGCATCTTATTTAATCTAATTGTCAATTCACATCACTAGAGATAAGGATGAGTTGTATAAACAAATGTTTAGATCATGTTACAATCATTTTACTATCCGTTTACAGTCGGGAGAATCGCATGGTATCCATCTCCATTGATTGGCAGAACGATGTTGTACAACGCCTCCGACGCGGAGATCGCACCGTGTTCGCGGAACTGTGTGAGGCGTTACTGCCACATCTCATCGACACGCTGGAACAGCAATTCCCCAACATAGACGACGCGCATGATTGCGCAGAAATCGCCTGCGATGTACTGCTGGAACTGGGAGAACATCCAGAGAAATTCGATCCAGCCAAAGGCACACTTGAAGGTTATCTGGGTATGGCAGCGCAACGGGATATGCTCAACAAGATCAAAACAGGCAAGCGCCGGAATGCGCACGAGCCAACCAGTCTGGATATACCCGGCACAGAAAACCGATTCTATACCGCTGATAGTATTCAGGAGCAGTTGGGGGATCGGGAGGTTGAATGGTTGATCGGGGCCATGTCGCTGGATCAGACCGATGCCGAAATCGTGCGCCTGATGGTCGATGGCGAACGCAATGTCGGACTCTATGCGCAGGTAATGGGGATTAGTCATCTCGACGAAAAAGCGCAGCGAGAAGCGGTTAATAAAGCAAAGGAACGCCTGAAAAAACGCATCACCCGTTTTTTGGGACGGACAGGAAACAATGGATAAACAAGAACTGCTGATATTCATGGCAAAGCGTGCCGCACGAACGCCAGCGCTGCTGGCATCTCTGATCGCCGTCTATTGCGAAAGTGAAAACCTGACATGGGAGGCGCTGGCAGAACAGTTAGGCATTACGCCGTACCAGTTAGCGCAGATGGCACTCTGCAAGCGCCCTGAATCACAAACGAAATATCAGATTGCGGCTGACGAGATTGCGGCCTATGCCGGGATTGCGCCGCTGGCCTTGATGCGCTTCATTCGTCAGGCGGAGACGCGCGAAGCATTTAAAGGGAAAAGCGAGCGGCCTTCTCTTATGGCTGCGCAAGACCGGCCCGATGACGAATAGCAAATCATGACTGATTTTCTACCCTTTACGCTCTATCAACTGGTCGAAGTGTTCCGCGCACAGTTCGACGCGCCACCCTCTTATCCGCTCGACATTGAAACTGCGGTCTTGCAATATTCGCTCTTATGTATCGAATTTATTCCGACATTGACGGTAGACCGTGTGCAGGCATGGCTGCAAAAGCGGCTATGCCCAATGGCGATCCGGCATCATGGGATTGATCGTGACCTCTATGGATGCCTGGTGGTGGACTGTGGCAGCGGGCGCGGTTATATCTTCGTGGAACGTGATTGTTCACCCGAACAGCAACGGTTCACGATTGCACACGAATTGGCGCATTATCTGCGCGACTATCATGCCCCGCGCGAACGCGCGCTGGAACGCTGGGGCGAAGCGATCCGCCCGGTGCTGGATGGTCAGCGCCCCGCGACGGTTGAAGAACGTCTGAACGCGATCCTGCAACGGGTCCCGTTGGGTATTTATCAACATTTGATGCTGCGCGATGTGAGTGGAAACATCGTGACGATGGAAACACAGGAATCGGAAAATTGTGCCGATCAGATTGCGCTCGAATTGCTTGCACCACACCATCAGTTGTTATCTGGTGTGGCGACAAAGGAACGGCTTATCCCGGAAGTTTTGCAAACCAGATTGATTCCGGTATTGCAAGCCGAATATGGGTTGCCGGAGAGCATCGCGTGGCGCTATGCGTTGCAACTGGCAGCCTGCTATGGCTATCGCCCAACGGTGCGAGACTGGTTTCGCTAGCCGATGGATCGCGTCGGACTTCCATAGGCAGGTATGGAATTACAAATAAATCGAGAGGATAAACATGGATGATGAGGTCGGCAGGAATATTGCAACGTCACAGTTCGAGGCGGCATTCGGTGAACCACTGGCGAAGGTATTGGACTTCAGTACATGGGTGGATCGGGATCGCCTGCCGGAACTCTATGCTCAACTGACCGCTACTGTCAGCGATTCGGTAGAGCGCGAGCAGCAGCTGATCGGCGTTATCCGCGAGAAGGTGTTGCCCCGGCTGAAGACGCGCACCGCTGCGCCGCCCCAGGCCGGACTCTATTTCGCCACGCCCGAACAAATCCGGCGTACTCATGACTGTTTGCTTTTCAATGGGCAGGTCGAAGCCTGTGATGCCAATGTTCACGGCCACGATTCGCTGGTGCTGACGATCCATCAGATCGGCGTTTCGATGGTGCGCTATAACGGCGCGGACTACAGTTGGGTACATCGTTTGTTTCGGCGCGATATGCGGGGACTCTTCGATGACCAGTTCGAGGAACTGATGAATCTGCTGGAAATCCGCGAGAGACGCCCCGGCATCGGTATCGAGAGCAGCCGCGATCACCTCAGCGAATTGGTACGACGCGGCATCATGGATTATATGGAGCGGGCGGCGCTACTTGAACAATCAACCGCACTTTGGCGGATGGGGCATGGTGACCCGACGCCTTTTTCGCTGCTGACAGGTTCCGGCTATCCTGAGTTGCTAACGTCTAGTCTGAATATGCTCTCGAAATTGATAGAAGAACACAAGCGCTTTGTGTATGTTGCCAGCGCCCCGAATCGTGCGTTGCTCACGCTTGGGCAGGCGTTGCAGCCGCTGGAATATCTCGTTGTAGAGAACATGCGCGATCAGATGTACGACATTGTATCGAAAAACCGCACGATGGGTCGGGTACAAAACGAGGCACTTGACTTTGTAGAACGTGCCGGGCCGCAGATTTTGCGCGGTCTCTACCGTGCGAGCGCATCCGCACCGCCCTACGTATTTTATGCCCATCGTGACCACATCCACGAGGCGGCACTCGTGGCGATTGCAGATAGCACCCTGCAATTGCATCGTGGCTTCCCGACCCTGATTGATTTAGCCGACGCTACCTGTCGGAACGCGCTTGGTGCAGATGGCTTCACACCGGGCATTGAAACGGCTTATGCCGAAGCCAACGCGCCGTTTTTGTATCAGGTGGAGCGTGCCAGCCGTCGCCTGTAATTATTGATTATTGAGAGGGAAATGATGACCGACGCAAATCATAGCGAATCGAAGGCCACTGCGCCGCAACCCGTCCCAACGGAAATCATGGCACAAATCGAAGCAGGCGCACTGGCGGCGGGCGGCGCATATGTCGTCCCGGAAGACGAAATCGGCGCGGTAGGCCGGACAATGTTCGATACGCCGCACAGCGAAGACAACCTGATCACCGTGCTGATGCCACAGGAAAACATCCGTGCGCTGCCATCACAGGCATTGATCCGCATTGTGAGCAAAGATGACAAGCGCGAATACATCGGGATTGTGGTGGCAGGGCCGTTTGCTGAACCGGACGGGTTGCGCGCCGATGCGCCGCTGGTCGTGACCACGACGGTACGCGGAATTTTCATGCCGCGCTATCATGGGCGCGTCTATGTCGAAGTATTGCGCGAAATTCTGGAAGACGGAACAGCGCTGCCGCCGCGTTTCCGACCCCTGCCCAACAGCCCGGTCTTCGTCCTGAGCAGCGAAGAAACCACCAAAACGCTGCAATTGATCGGTAATATCCGGCTTGGCCTGGCGATTGGTCACGACAAGCTGGCGGTCAACATCCCCGCCGATAAAAAGTCGGTGCTGCCCCGGCACATGGCGATTCTTGGGACAACAGGCGGCGGCAAATCCACGACAGTTTCCGGCCTGATTCGGCAGTTTCAGCAAGCCGGGCTGAGTACCGTGATCTTCGATACCGAAGGCGAATATACAGAGATTGACCAGCCTGCCGAAGACCCGATTATGCAGGCGGCGCTGGCGCATCGGAAGCTGCAACCCGGCGGCGTGGCGAACACACGCCTGCTGCACCTGATCGGACGCGAGACGACCAACCCGGAACACCCACAGCTTAAAGTGTTTGGCCTGTCGTTTGAGCAACTTTCGCCCGGCGCGATCATGGAAATCCTCGATTTGAATGAGGCACAGCAGAGCCGTTTTATTACGGCCTATGATGTGGGACGCCAGATTCTGCGTAACCTGAGTATCTATCCGCGCCGCGACAACCCGGATGATGAACGTGAAATTCTGGAATTGGATGAACTCGAACGTGGCTATCCACAGCTTACCTTGCATCGTTTCTATGACGTGGTGCATCTGCTCACACGCATGGTCAGCAAGGAAGCGTCGCCCCGTCTGACCGATCCCGCCTTCGAGCGGCGCGGTGGTGTGGAACTGACGCAATTCATCAAAACATTGGAAATCAAGCCCGATAGCGCTGCCAGTTGGCGGGCGCTGCTTGGCAAACTGAGCCGCCTCAAGCGCCTGAACATCTTCGATAATCCAGCCGCACCGCCGCCCAACTGGAGAGCGTTGCTCACACCGGGGAGCGTCACGATTATCGATCTGAGCGATACCGACTCGCCGGAAATCAACAATTTGGTGATTGCCGCGTTCCTGCGCGGGATTCAAATGCAGCAGGAAGACGATTATACCGACGCGGTGAAGAATCACAGGGAAGCCCCGCGTACCATGATCATCATCGAAGAGGCGCACGAATTTCTATCTACCGAACGCATCAAGCAAATGCCCGTGCTGTTCCAGCAGGTGGCGCGCATCGCCCGGCGCGGACGCAAACGCTGGCTGGGACTGGTTTTCGTGACACAACTGCCGCAGCACCTCCCCGGCGAAGTGCTTGGCCTGACCAACAATTTCATTCTGCACAAGATTGGCGATTCCAACGTGATCAGCGTGCTGCGGCGCTCCATCGGCGGGATCGACGATTCGCTGTGGGATCGGCTGCACAATCTCTCGCCGGGACAAGCGATTGTCTCTGTGGGGAGTCTGACCCGTCCGCTGCTGGTTTCGATTGATCCCACCCCGTGCAAACTGCGCATGATTGACTGATTTTGGCTGGCTCCGCGTCGGATTTGGGCATTCCGGCGCGGAATTATTTGTATCTGCAAACAAAGAGGTGTTCGATGTCCAGTAGACCGCCTGCCAGCCTTCCGATCCTGATCAGTGCCGATTTCAAAACGGCGTTCGATGAACTTCCCAAAGTCAAGCAAAGACAGGCGCATGACAAAATCCAGCGTCTGGCGACCAATCCCTATCACAATTCGTTGAATGCTCATAAGCTGAACAATGCCAAAGGGATGTGGGAATGTTATATCAATGAGGGCGACAGGCTGATCTACGAAATCGAGGACAGTACGCTGAAACTCTGGAAAATCGGGGATCACAGCCTGATTGATCGGGTACAGGCGCTTTCGTTCGCAGAAAATACCGCATTTCAGCCATTCGAGCAGGGCGCTACAGATGCACCATCGCTCTTCACCGCGCCGCCGGAGTGGTCAATGGTCGCCGCACCGGAACAATCACAGAATCCCTTCGCAGATGTATCCACCTCACACTTGCGGATTTTGGGCGTTCCGACGGAACTGATCAAGACGGTTCGGGAGGCGACCAGCCTCGAAGCACTGGAAGCAATCCCCGGTTTGCCGGAACACGTCTTGATCTGGCTGACCGAACTCGCCACCAATCCACGCATTGTCTTTGATCCATCGCGGTTGATCTTCCGCACCACACTTGACCAACTGAACGGTTATACCGAAGGCAACATCAAGCGGTTGATGCTGAACCTGACACCGGATCAACAGCGCTTCGTGGATCGGGATTCTTCCGGTGCGGTATTGCTGCGTGGCTGCGCGGGTGCGGGCAAAACATCGGTTTTGATCCACCGCGCGATCCGTTATGCGATGAACGGCGAAAAAGTACTGTTGCTGACCTACAGCCGTTCGCTGGCGCACGCCCTCGCTGATTTGATTGGAGAATTGGGTGGCGGCGACGATGAAAATCTGCATGTCACGAACCTTGATGCGTGGATCGTGAAATTGCTGTCACAGCGCGGACTCACCTTCGACATCGCCAGCGAACCGGAGAGCAAACAGGCGCTGCAAACCGCGATTGCCGCCGTGCGTCCACAGATGAACGAGCCGCTTTCAGGTTATCCCTTCTCATTCTTCCGGGATGAAATCCGCAACACGATCAAATCCAACGCGCTGCTGACGCTCGATCAATACCTCGACTGGCAGCGGTTCGGGCGCGGGAAAGCCTTGCAGGAGTCGGCGCGGCGGCTGGTCTGGCGCGTCTATGAGGAATATAACGCGGCGCTGAAAGCGCTGAATCGTATCGACTGGCAGGATATGACCCTGCAAGCCCTGGCGACGCTCACCGAAACGCCGCTGGAAGCGCTCTATGATCAGGTGTTGATCGATGAGGCGCAGGATTTGACCGCAGCGCAGTTCACGCTCGTCCAGAAAATGGTACGCCATACTGACGGGCAACCCGCGCTGTTTCTTGTTGGGGATAGTTCGCAGACGTTATATACACGCGGGTTTACATGGGCGCAGGTCGGCTTGAAGCTGCAAGGCAACAGTTTCCGTATCCGGCGCAACTTCCGCAGCACGCGCCAGATTGCCGAAGCCGCTGCGCAACTCCTGACGCACAACCGCATCCTGTCATCGGCTCAGGAAATGGTTGACCCGGCGGCAAGCCTGCGCAACGGCCCACGCCCGATCCTGCTGCAATATCGGGAAGATAGTCAGGAAAAGGCGCTGGTACGCGAACGGATTCTATCGCTGGTGGGCGATCAGAGCTTCCGGCTGTCGGACATAGCGATCCTGTGTCCGACCAAAGAACTGTGTCGGGAGTATGTAGACGCTTTGGAGAATGCCAGCGTGCCGTGTTTCCTGCATAGCGAGGGACGTTTCGAGATGTTGGAAAACCGGGTGAAGGTGCTGACCCTGCACTCCGCGAAAGGGCTGGAGTTTCCGGTGGTGTTCATCGCTGGCTTGCGCTCGAATATGCTGCCGCAAGGGTTCGCGCGTGGCAACTCCGAAGAGGCCGCCTTTGAATATGAACGCCAGCGCGTTTTGCTCTATGTCGGGATGACGCGCGCGGCAGAGGCGCTCTATCTGGTTGCGCCTGTGCAATCCCCATCACCATTTATCGCGGAACTTGGCACGTCCATCTATCACGAGCCGACAGTATAGCGCCGCTGCCCGGTCACGTTGGCACGATAGAAAACCATCTCTGTGCTTGCCCCGAAGTGGCTGGCGATTTGCTCAGTATTCATGCCCTTCTGGATTGCCCAGAGCAGGCCGCGCTTCGGGATTTGCAGGCAACCGCCCAGATAGGTTGCCTCTTCCTCACACCGGGGATCACGCGGTGGTGTAGACGAGCCGGGATCGAATGGAATCATGGGGTGCTTGAGCAGGATATGCGCACATTCGTGCATCAGATTCGACTCGTGGCGTGCGGACGAATGGGTTGGATTATACAGAACAATGATCGGTTCAATCGAGATGACCGCCGCCGAAAGTTCGTCCAGCAACGCCTGTCGCTGTTCTGCGCTCAGACCAAGCACGTCGTCGGGCGTGATGGTGTGAATATGCAACGCCTTCAGGAGTTCGGCGGCAGGCAGCGGATCGTAGGCGCGACGGTTGCCGAGCGTGCGCCGCCAGTCTGTCGCTATCCGTTCGCAGCGTTCGCGGAAGATTAAGGACAGGGCTGTCAGACTCATACATCCTCATTTTGTGTGCGCACGGCACGGATAACCGCTTCGAGCGCTTGCAACGTTGCGGGACTGAGTTCTCTGGATGCGCGCAGTTGGGTTGAAATTTCGTGAAGTTGTGCTGTTCCGGCATCGTCGTCGCTCTGGATAATTTCGTCAAGGGGAATTCCACATACATCCATCAATGCAAGCAAATTTGGAGTATCTGGCCCGGCTTTGGTTTCTGCATTTTCGATCCGTGACAGAGTGGCGGGGCTGAGTCCGGTCAACTGCTGAAGATCGCGCAATGTTAGCCCTTCACGATTTCTAAATTCGCGGACAAGTTCGGCCAGTCTTTTTCGGCGATAGATGTAAGTCATAGGTGCTTCCATTAATAGGAAATAACATAGAGTTTCTTGTTTCATAGATGAAACATGCAATACCCTTGTTATTGAGTAGCGATTATTTTACTATAAAGCCAGTCGACGCAACAGCCAATCTATTCCAGACAATATTATCGGAACAGAAGTGAAATGACTAACACAGAGCAACGATTTACGGAATTGATTTTGGGGCTTGCCTTCCTCACGCAGGAACACGCGCGTTGGACAACCAGCTATCCACCAGGATTAATCCGTGCGCAAAACCATCTGGCATTGTTGATGGGCGCAGATTTCCCCAAAACCTTCACGGCCTTTCTGAAAGTGTGCCAGAAGCCGCTCAAAGACTGGTATCCCGGTGCATCGTCACTCACAAACTTTACGCCGGAATACAGCCTGTTGGCGGGGGAGCAACTTTCCGAACAAGCCAGCGATTATCTCTACAGCCTGCCCGATGATCTGGTAGCAGAACATCAGCGACGCGGCTATGTTCCCGCCAGCGTCCTTGACAATTGGGAGATGCAGCAGCTTATCCAGCACCTGCACAGCATGGACGATGCCATCGAAGCGCAGCGTCTTTATGTCACGCTCCGTTGCTTCCTGATCGAACATTCGTGGATTACGCGCCGGGACTGGAACACGCTCAGGCGGCAGAATATCCCGGATGAATACCGGGAAATCCTGCGCACAAAATTCTATACACAAGAAGAGACGACGACGGAATTTTATGTTTGTGACCGCTGCGGCATTTTGCAAACCGTCGATGGGCAACTGATCGGCGTCAAGCCTGCGTGGTGCGGCAATCATCGCTCCGGTCTGCCATACATCCACAAGGAGACGGCGAATGAATATGCCCGACTGAAACGCGGTATCCATTTGCGGACGTTCATCCCCGGACAGACCGAACGGGAGGTGTTCCAGAAGGCCGAAGAGTACCTCCACGAATTCGACGGGCATTTGACGCAGGTAGAGCGTTATCCCGGTCTGGATGCCTACGATTTGCGCCTGACCTTTCGGGATGGCGAGGTGTGGGCAGTGGATGTGAAAGACATTGCCGATCCTTATCTCCTTGCTCAGAAAATCCAGCCACTGCGTTATGGTGGCAAACTGCGACATGATCACGGCTGGTACGTCGTCCCAACACGCCGGACGCAGTTACAGCCGGATTATATGGAACTGGCGCGGCAAGCCGCCACCCTCAAGCGTGGAATGCACCTCGCAACCACAACAGATTTTTATGCGAAACTGCGCGCCAAATGCGCCAGCCTGGTCAAAGCCAGCCGATAGGAAATAACAGCAATGTACGAAAAACCTGCCGAATATAAAGATTTGAAGGATGCCATCAACGGCATCCCGGAGATGGACGGCCTCAGCGCGGTAGTCGTCCATGTGGAAACCATCCTGACGCTGGCGGAAGCGCTTGGGCTGGATGATGAACCGATCACGGTGGGCTGGGTACTGCTGTCTGGCACGCCGACACCCGACCCGCGCCTGAGCAACCTTGATCCCGATCAGCGCCGGATGCTCGCCAACGCGCGCCAGTTCATCCCGCTCAATTCGCGCTTTGCCTGGGAAGCCGCCCTGCGCCAGTATGCAGGCATCAAACAAAAAGAGCATCTCAATTACGACATCGCGCCGACCAGTCTGGATGAGCAGATTATCAATGCGCGGAAATTCAACCCGCCGCACCACCCGGAACATCTTCACGATTATCAACAGATGTTGAGCAAGCCGCTCAACATCCGGCACGATAGCCCACATCGGCCTGAAGCCAATCAGGATTATACCTTTGTGAACAGCGGCAAGGCGGGCATCCAACACGGAAAAGTACGTTTCAAGAAGGAACACATCGAGCATCTGGAAAAGCTGTTAGCGAAGGATTGGATCACAGAAGGCCGCGAACGAGCGCCGTTCACCATCCGGTTTAGCGATCTTCGGGAGACGGCGGAATTTCTGGATCAGAAAGAACGTGAGCTTGGGAATGAGAATCCGCGTTGGGTGTCAGACTTTGCGCGGATTCGCTTCCGGCGTGTGGAGAATACAAACGGGCGCACCACGCTGATGCCCTCTGATATGCTGGACATCGACGGTTTTTTTCATATGGCGGGGATTGTTTCATCGGGCAAGACAACGCTGGCTGTCCTGATCGCCGCGTATATCATCCGACAAGAAGGTGACAACCGTCGGATTACGTTCGTTGTCGGAGATACGAGTACAGCGATTCAACTGGTACACCGTTTGAATACGTGGTTTTGCAGCGATCCCGCCACTGATACGCCCGTTGCCGTCCCGGTGTTGGGCCAAAGCACGCGCGCTGTCCATCTGGAACGGTTGCTGATCTCCCGCGAATATCGGGATGCACGGCGGGACGGGCAACCGCATTGGGGCGAACGCTGGGTGAATCCACTCTGTCCACTGGAAAGCCTTGCCGAATGGATGGACGGTGACGGTGAACCGATCCCGATTGGCAGCGAGCCGTGCCAGCGTTTACAAGCTGTCATCACCAGCGAAAGCGGCAAAACATATGTCAAAAATCATCTTTGCCCGCTGTTTGCGATCTGCCCATCGAAGCAGATGTTCCGGGATTTACCCGACGCACAAATCTGGATTACGACGCCCGGTGCGTTGTCTCAATCGGCTGTGCCGCCCCACCTCGAACGCCGCCCGATCAAGTTTGGCGATCTGGTCTACGAGCAATCTGATCTGGTCATTTTCGATGAAGCTGAGACGATTGTCGATTGGTTTGATCGCACCTATGCGCAGGACTTCGCGCTGACCAACGGCGCGAACGGTCTGCTGGATCGGCTCGATAACGAAGTAGCGGAATATCTGCGGCAGAATCGCGCCCCGTCACCGGAATTTCAGAAGTGGCTATTTGCGGAGCGTGCCGCCACCAAAGCGATCAGCAGTATCCTGACGCTGCTTGCGCCCAATCAAACGCATGGGCTGGAGCAACTGCGCGGTTGGGTGAAAGGCGGACAGTTCACACGCAACAACCTATCCTATCGGCTGTCGCGTCGGCTGGCGGGATTGAAGGAATACGAGCAGCGCGAAGACCTGCCACGCGAACAGAAACACGAGGAAGAGGAGCAAACGCGCGCCGTTGTCCGCTATTTCGAGGAACTGGACAAGATCGCCAACCCGCTGATCCGTAATGTGACGGATAGCAAAAATCCAGAGGTGCGAGGCGCGTATGCCCTCGCTGGAATTATGCAGCAAATGAACAGCGCCGGACAGGATGCGGACATTAATGAACTGGTGGGTCTCTGCCGCGACTGGATCAACGCCTTCTTCCCGAATATGAAGGAACAACTGGCAGCACTCAAGGCACGTCTCGAAGAAAGCACGCACAAGGCAGATCGGGATTACCTCGCAAAAGCGCATTTGGATACTAAGGTTGACGACCTCGCGGCGCGTCTATTTCTGACGCTGTGGGTAGTGATTCTGGATTGGCACTTGAATATCGTGTTTCATGAATGGCATCGCAAGCCCGCCGAAATCCGGGGCGAACAACCCTATCAACGCATCCCGCGTAACCTGCGTAACATCCTGCCAATCCCGGCGATGGGCGGCCAGTTTGGGCTGTATCGCGCGCCGATTGTGAAAGCCAGCGGGCGCAAATTCCCGAACCATCTTACGCAGTTTGTCTATGTGAATATCGGGCGTTCCTATGTGTTGAATTTTCATCGCCTGCGTGAAGACCTCGATGGGCAGCGCGGGCCAAATGTGCTAGCCATGTCCGGCACGTCCTATCTGCCGGATTCCAGCCGCTTCCATCTGCAAGTGTCGCCACATGGCGTCTTGCTGGCAGATGAGCGCACACAAGCCGGACTGCGTGCCAGCACGTTCGAGTTCAAGCCGTTTCGGGATGGCAAGAAAAAGCGCCCGATTTCGGTATCTGGCGTGTCGGATAAGCTGCTGGCATTGCGGAATATAGTACAGATGATGTTGAAAGGAAACGTGCCGGGTGGCTTTCCGGGGCGGGTGCTGGCACAGTTGGAACAGAAAGCGGCGCTCGATCCCGCTAATTGGGGAGATCGGACGCGGCTACTGATGTTCACCAACTCTTACACACAAGCGAAAGAAGTGGCGCTGACGCTCCAGAAATACTGGCCGGAGATGGCAAACCACATCTTTTATCTGTCGCGTGGCAAAGACGATCAGGATTATGAGGCTGTGTTGGGGAACAACATGCAGCGGGTGGATATTGAGCGATTCGCGGAGACGGATGGAAAAATCCTCGTTGCGCCGATGCAGTCTATCGGGCGCGGCTTTAACATCCTGAACAATAACCGCCCGACACGGTTGGCGGCTTTTGGTGCGGTTTTCTTCCTGACGCGCTATATGGGGCAACCGGAAGACTTCGTGGCGATGGCGCAGGAGATCAACCGCTATACCATCCAATGGGCAGGTCTCGAAAATGTACCGCCCGCGCTCGAAGCCGCCGATGGTCTCTATCACACAGCACTGGCCTTGCGCGAAACCGCCCGCAAACTGGCGCAAAACATCGAATTTCGGCGCGGCTATGCGTCGCTCACCTATGAACAGCAGGACGGTACAACCACCGACATTGAGCCGGAGTTGCACATCACGCCGCGCACCGACCTCGCCGCCAGCACTGCCGGGATGATTATTCAGGCGATTGGGCGTCTGTTACGTGGCGGTGTACCCTTCGATGCCTATTTCATCGATGCGGCATGGTCACCACTGACGGCGCAGGCGGGGCGTTCGGTTCGGGAGAACGCCGATACCAGCCTGCTGCAAGCGATGATTGACGTGATTCTGACCTATTCCGATCCCACGAACGCGGTAGGCGAAGCGCTCTATGGTGATCTGGCGCACGCGCTCAGTTGCACTATCGGGCTGAACGATAACTAGCAGAGGAGAAAACCATGACTATCAAACTTCCACCCCGGAAGCCCTCGGAGATTTTGTTACCCGCACGTATGTCGATCAATCTCGACGCGCTGCGCGAAGTGCGTTTCGCCGTGCTGGATTTCCCCTATCAAAAGGCGCTCAAGGCATTTCAGGATACGCTCAAGGCGCAGTACAACCTCAAGCATAACCGGGAGTTGAAGACACCGCTGGACTTCGACAAAAAGCCGCCGATGCGCCAGTTGAATCAGGCGATCATGGCGTGCTGCCCGGTGCTGGTACATGCCTTTGAAAAATACGGCGATAGCCAGCGCATGGTTGCGCTCAACCGTCTGGAACGCGATCCACAGACAGGCGCGATCTTTGATCTGGGCGATCAGTTCCCCGATATTGATTC
>CAYSOC010000029.1:4773-47785 GCA_964432445.1 uncultured Anaerolineaceae bacterium | reverse complement strand
TGTTCTCGCTGCACCCGAACAACAGCATTGTTGGACCAGACAATGTGTTTGCCTTCGGACCGTCGAATGGGTATCCAATCGCAGGCAAGTGGGTCGCAGGTCCGGTTCCGAATCCGCTCAACGTTGTTGTTGGCAGCGGAAGCGGTCAGATCAATCCGATTGATCCGGGTAGAGGCGACTAGTTAATCTCGTCGGTTCTGCTCCGTAGAACTTCCACAAAGACCGGGAGGGGTGATCAATGCCCTTCCCGGTTTTTATTTTAAATTTATGCCCTGTCTACTCTCCCGATTTTCATAAATTTCTAATCCGTATATAATGATCCACTGTGATGGCTGCAATTTTGCAAGAGTAGTTTTCCGTCACAAATGGAGTTTTCAATGGGGAAACGTAGAGGAATTATTCTCGCTGTTATTGCGATGTTGTGTCTCGCATTTCTTGCGGGCGCACGCCCGTCATCCGCTAGTGATGGCAGCACCGAGGCAGGGCAGTGGACAGTGGGCGAGAAAGGCATCACTGTCACAAATGCGGAAATCATGGCTCGCCAGAGAGACAAGGACAGAACCGGATTTGTTGAGCCACGTCTCCAGAAATATGAAAAAGACCTGGATTACCTGTTGCCAGAAGACCCCAACGGCGCGGCAGTCGCCAGCAGCGGGTCTGTACCAGGCGCGGTACGCCGTTCGCCGGGTTCGCAACTCCCGCAGACTGTCGGCGTGAACTTCAAGGCCAACCAGTTTGGCAACAGCGTTCCGCCGGATACACAGGGCGCAGTTGGTCCGACACAATATCTTTCGATGGATAACAACCGGATCATTTCGTTCAACAAAACCACTGGTGCAGCCGATGGAGCGCTAAATGCGACCATCAACACATTTTTCTCCAGCGTCAACGGTGGTCAAAGCACCTTCGATGTGATCGCGCGCTATGACCGCCTTTCCGGGCGCTACATGGTCACAGCGGAAGATGGCCTTACCCCCAACAACATTTTTATTGCGGTGAGCAACACCTCCACGATCACTTCCTCAAGTGCATGGACGTTCTTTGAATTCAATACCAAAACCGTCAACCCGGCGCGTGCCAATACCTGCTTTGGCGACTATCCCACGACGGGTATTGATGCCAATGCGCTCATCATTGGCGTAAACAACTTCTGCCCAAACACCTATGACAGCAGCGACGTTTTCGTCGTCCGCAAAAGCTCGATCCTCGGCGCTGGCCCAATCGTTGTAAATGCCCTGCGCAGCGTAGGACAGGTTACACCGCGCGGTATTGATTCATGGGACCCTGATCCGGGTGGCACGGCACCCGCCTATTTCATCAGCGTCACCACAACCACCCAGGTCCGTCTACGTCGCATCACCAATATCAATAGCGGCGTCCTCACTGTTTCCGGCAATCTGAATATCACTGTACCTACCGTTGCTTCTCCAATTGCGCTGGAACATCAGGGGAATGCCCACCCCGGCGGAACGTTCAACGGGAAGGTAGATGGTAGCGATACGCGCTTCATGCCTTCGGTCAGGCGTAATAATGTGATTTGGGTGGCGCATGGTAGCGGCGTCAACAGCAGCGGTGTAGCCACTTCGGTAGACCGTGACGCGGTGCGCTGGTATCAGATCAGCAACCCGGATACGACGCCGGTACTGACACAATCCGGTACGATTTTTGACAGCGCGGCGACCAATCAGAAGAGCTACACCTATGGGACAGTGATGGTTTCCGGGCAGGGACACGCAGCCTTCGGTTTCTCGGTCATCGGTGCAGCGATGTTCAACTCTGGGGGACATACCGGGCGACTGGCGGGCGACTTCGCCGGGTTCACCAACACCCCATTGGTTTATGTCAATGGCGTTGGAGCCTATAATGCCTTCGATATTGGTACATCGCGCGCCCAGCGTTGGGGCGACTATTCGCAGACCTCGCTCGACCCCTGCGACGATATGACCATGTGGACAGTGCAGGAATTTACCGCGCAGGCAAACACGCCCGGCAATTCCAATGCTCAATGGGGCATTCAGGTCGCGCAGTTGAAAGCGCCACCACCACCTGCAACAAGCACAACATCGCCTTCAAGCGTGGCAAAGGTCGCCTCTGTTGGGGTAACTGTCAATGCCGGGGCGGGTCCAGTCGGGCCGCAATTTTATGATACGCCAGCCGCAGGTGCAGACGCCTGTCGTACCCGGATCACCGCATCTGCCAATAACGGCGTTACGGTCAATTCGATTACCTTCAACACCCCGTCGCAGGTCGCGCTCGATTTGAATACAGTTGGCGCAACCACTACCAGTACGACGGTGACTATTACCAACCCGGATGGGCAAAGCACCACTGTTGTCGTTGGCATTATCAACTCGACCAATACAGCGACCAACACCGCGACACGGACGAACACGCCGACGCTTACGCCGACCAACACCCTAACCAATACGGCGACATTCACGCCATCCAATACGGCTACGAACACAGCTACTCGCACCAATACGCCGACCAACACCGCTACCAACACGTTCACGCCGTCCAATACACCAACCATTACACCAACAAACACGGCGACGAATACAGGCGCACCAACCGCCACCAACACATTCACGTTTACACCAACGTTCACACCATCGAATACCTTCACGCCGACCTTTACGGCAACGTTCACGGCAACATTTACACCGTCCAATACAGCGACGTTCACGCCGACCTTTACGGCAACCGTTACGCCGTCGAGAACGAATACACCAACCAACACCAGCACCGCAACCTTCACACCGTCGAGAACGAACACGCCAACCAGCACCAACACCGTAACCTTCACGCCATCCAATACGAATACGCCCACAGCGACGAATACACCTGTGCCGCGTCCCGATACGATTGGCGTCTATAAGGATGGTGTCTTCACACTGCGTAACACCAATAACGCGGGTGTGGCAGACATCACAGCGGCGTTCGGCGGTGATGTGTCCGATCTGCCAGTAGCGGGCGACTGGGATGGCGATGGCGTCGATACGATTGGCGTCTATCGCAACAGCACAGGTTTCTACTTCCTGAGCAATTCCAACACCTCGCCAGCCGTCGATTACACCATCCTGTTCGGTAATCCGGGCGATACACCGTTCGCGGGTAGATGGACACCGGATATGACCAGCAGCGGTATCGGCGTCTATCGTAACAGCAACGGTATCCTGTACCAGCGCAAGAGCCTCACCAGCGGCTTCGATGACTTCTTCGCCATCTACGGTAATCCGGGCGATCAGGGCTTCGCGGGCGATTGGGATGGCAATGGCTTCGATAGCATCGGCGTCTATCGCTCATCTAACCTGACGTGGTTCCTGACTAATAACAGCACACCGAGCGGCATCACCTTCAGCGACATCGACTTTGTGTGGGATATTGGAACCAGCCGCGCTGTCGCGGGCGATTGGGATGGCGATGTGATCTCTACGGTGGGCTACTTCACCGCAGCGGGTATCTTCGACCTCCACAGCACCAACGCCAGCGCAGGCTCTGATAACGTCTTTGCCTTCGGTCCGACCAGTGGCTTCCCGATCTCCGGCAAGTGGGTCGCGGCCTCGCGTCCGAGTGTTTCCGGCGTCGTGGGTGGTGCGAACGGCACGAACCCCGAATCTGGCAACGGAGCAGGCGACTAATCGTTTCGTTTCTCTGATCTAGCGAATGCCCCTCTCTGCAAATGCCGGGAGGGGCATTTTTTTATGATGGATTCTGTCTACAGCATCGCCTCGCCCATGATCCGCACCGCGTCCTTTTCCAGATCGCGCACTACCAGAACCTTCGCCCGAATGGATTCCCTGAGCGCATCACATTCGGCCTCGCTCAGTGGAAAATCAGCGGCGACGGCCTGTTTCAGATGATACAGTTCATCCCGATATTGCTGCATTGCGGCGGTAGCCTGTGCGCCCTGTTCCCTGAAAAGCCGCGATTTCTGCTGATAGACTTCGCGCGTGCGGCGAAATGGCTCAACCGTATCGGGTAGCACTGCCGTAGAAAGTTCGCCCCAAGCCTCTGCGGACTTGCGAAAAATTTGACCTGCCTCGCGCAAACCAGAATTATTCAGGATGGTAGCGGCTTCGTCCAGAAAATCGGCATACTGTGCGCGGGACGCCTTGCCGCCTGTGCCGAATATCTCAATGCAGGTATAGGTCGAAACCAACCCGGCGTAAAATTCGCGCCCACGCGGAAAAACCTTTGCCCATGTCGTTTTCCCGGTCTTTTTGACCAATAGCTCTGCCCAGTGATCGAGCGCGGCGAAGCCAAAATTATGGCGTGCGCCTTTGGGTGGCGCTTCGGTATAGAGCCGGATACACCCTTCGATCCCGGCTTGTACTGCGCGCGGGAGTTTTTCCAGTGTCGGTAGTTCCAGCGTCATACACTTATATTTGTTGTCTTTAGTGCGTCCACGCGCCCGATTAAGCATTTCCAGAGGGACAATGAGCGGGCAATCGGAGCGATCCGACAGATAGGCTTGTTCGCCTTCGATGCCATAGACCACCATCGGGATGAATACCCACATGCCATCATCAAGCGGCGTCGCGTTGTAATCCAGCGAATACATATCAGCGAAAACCAGCGCGGGCTTGCCTTCATCGAGGATACCAAGCACGTTTTGCACGCCTTTTTCGGCGCTGGTCGTCTGGCGCACTTCCCGAATCACACCCAGCCGATCAAAGAGCGTGTCCAGCGGATCGAACGTGTTGCGTATCAGCAGCGCGACATGGGGATCAAAGCCTTCATAGGCGAAACTGAAATAGCCGACGCATATTCCACCTGTGATTCCCAATAGCAGGGCTTCCGAAAACGCCGCACCCTGATAATTCAGAATATGCCGAACACTGCCTGTTTCCCAATGCGCCGCGCCGAACTGTGTGAAATTTTTCAATATGCTCATGATTCTGTACCTCGCCTCGCATTGTAGATGATTTTGCGCCAGGGTTTTCAAAACAGAGACATAGGAGCAGGTGTTTTCCAGTGTGTCTCTTGACGCCCCGAACGGTATCCACCAGAATCGGTGCAGGTTAGCGTGGTATATAACCGAGGGAGAAGCGGCAAGGAAACCATGACTTATAAAACTGAACGTTCGCAGGCGCTATACGAAGCAGCGCAGCGTGTTTTGCCCGGTGGTGTCAATTCGCCAGTACGCGCGTTTCGTGCTGTTGGCGGGACACCGTTATTCATCGAACAGGGAGCAGGGGCGCACGTCTGGGACGCCGATGGCAACCGATACATTGATTACGTCCTGAGTTGGGGGCCGCTGGTGCTGGGACATGCGCCGCAGGCCGTGACCGAGGCGATCACCCGGCAGGCGTTGCTCGGTACGAGTTTTGGCGCTCCGACCAAACTTGAAACACAACTGGCTGAACTTGTGATCGAGATCATGCCGAACATCGAACGGTTGCGCTTCGTCAACAGCGGCACAGAAGCGACCATGAGCGCGATTCGGCTGGCACGCGCCTATACCAGTCGTCCGAAAATCCTCAAATTTGCAGGACATTATCATGGACATGGCGATATGCTGCTGGTACAGGCAGGGTCGGGGGTGGCGACGCTTGGCTTGCCAGATAGTCCCGGCGTGCCTGCGGGCGCAGTACAGGATACGTTGACCGCGCCATTTAACGATCTGGAAGCGGTGCGCGAGGCATTCCACAGCCACCCTGACCAAATCGCCGCGATCATCGTTGAGCCGATTGCCGGAAATATGGGCTTTGTGCCGCCGATTCACGGCTATCTGGAAGGACTGCGCGCGCTCGCCTATGAACATGGCGCACTCCTGATCTTCGATGAAGTGATGACAGGTTTCCGTGTTGCGCCCGGTGGTGCGCAGGCGCTACACAACATCAAGCCGGATTTGACCACACTCGGCAAGGTGATCGGCGGCGGGCTGCCCGTCGGGGCATACGGTGGACGCGCGGAGATCATGGATAACGTCGCGCCAATTGGCAAGATGTATCAGGCCGGGACACTCTCTGGCAACCCGCTGGCGATGGCAGCCGGAATCGCCGCGCTGACAGAATGGCACAAACCGGGTGTATTCAACCACGCCGCCGCTGCCGCCGAACGCCTGATCACGGGGATGAAACAAATCGCCGCTGCCGCAGGCGTACCGCTACAGGCACGGAATATCGGGACAATGTTTGGGTTTTTCTTCAATAACGGACTCGTGACCGATTATGATTCCGCGAAGAAAAGCGACGTAGTGCGCTATCGGCGGGTGTTCCATGCCCTGCTGGAACGCGGTGTGTACTTCGCACCGTCACAGTTCGAGGCCGGATTCACTTCCAGCGCGCATGATGACGCCACGATTGACGAAACATTGGCGGCGTTTCGGGATGCACTTAAGGCAACACAATAACCGAATGAATGACCATTCGTGGCGGTTTGCGGATGGTCAGTTTTTAGGATGCTATCTGATTAGGTGTTTCAGCGACGATATTGCCACTGCGGGCAAACCGATTTAGACGCATACTGGTCATTTCTATAAAAGCGTTCCCAGTAGGTTGCCCGTACAAGTCCTGCCCATGAGTAGAGTATCCTGTCACGGTGTACAGATGGAGCGGATTGCAATTCCTGGTAGTATGCTGTTGAATAAATAAAAATTCCCCGGATTCGCTGATTCGGATCAATCGCGCAGGGCGACTCCTCTGTATACCCATCCTCTACGGCCACAAACAGTACATAATCCCGACCTGAATATCTATATTCTGACTGTGCGCTATTTTCAAAAATTGATAACGAGACGCCATCAGGAATTCCCAAAACAGTCAGCATGTCGAAAATGGTTATGGGGAAAACGTTTCCCAACTCGACCACTACGATTCTATAAATGAGAAAAGTTTTATCCTCGGCGTCAAAACCCAGATCAGCACTAGCTGAACGCGCTCCCGTCCAATACCACCTGGATGGAAATCCCTCCTCAGTTGCATAATCATTCAGCTTGTGGATTGAAGGATGGGCTTTCAAAACAGCATCTACTTGATCCAATTTTGTCATGTTGATTTGAATCCCGAACAAGCACGGCATTGGGCAGGGCTTTCCGTCAGGATAGGTGAACCATTGTGCAAACGCAGGTAATGGTGCATTCCCGCCACTCTGTCCGGCAAACACAATCCCGCTGCTAAAGAGAACAGTCAGTATAGTGATCCAGACGAAAAGGCGTTTCATTCCATGCACTCGTATTCAGGCTGATCCCGAAAATAGCATGTCCAATAGATGTACCGTGAAAATCCAGTCCACTGATAATAATTTCAACCGCAGATAAAAGCGACATATAGCATATTCAAAATACCCGTTTTCTTCGATGACCATCAGGAAAATATGGTATAATTATGCTGTAAATCAAGCACTGGAAATACCCATGAATAACGATTCTGATATTCGTATTCTTTCCCAAATAGAAGGGATGCGAGTTATGCCGGGAATGTATATCGGTGGAATAGACCAGAGGGCATTGCACGAATTGTTTTTCGAGGCTGTCAAAGATGCAATCGAGGAAGTGTTCAACCGACCAGATGCACACATAGAGATAATCATTGGAAAAAGAATTACTGTTTCTGACAACGGTGAAGGGTATCCACTCGATATTTTTGGGAATACGGGGCAGTCAATGTTGGAGCGGGCTGTAACATTGACAAATGGGCGATATAGAAGGAAATCCGATATAGGCCCATACCAACTTCATGGCGGGGTTGGCATTGCAGTCGTAAATGGCCTATCCAGCGAATTTATCATACAGACTAAACAGCAGGGTTATCTCTGGCGGCAAACCTACGAGGCAGGCCAGAAAACTTCCGAAATAGAGGCAATTCGGGAACTCGGAGATAGAGAAGAAACCGGGACAATTCGCACCTTCAGGCCAGACTTTACCATATTTGAGCAAAATGAACTGGATCATCAACATATTCGGCGGCGTTTGCGTGAATATGCCTTTTTGATCCCCGGTTTGACCATCTCTTTTGAGGATAAACGACGCTCCATCAAACATAAGCGAGAAGTCTTTCACTATACGAAGGGCGTGCAGGATTTCATCAGGTTTGTGAACCGCGATGTACGGACATTGCACCCGGCACTCATCATTTCCGGGGAAATGGAATTAGAGCCAGATAACGGTCAAAACCGTACATGGCCGTTCCTTGTTGGGATTGCATTGCAATTTACAGATGCCCCGCAATCGCCGATGACTGGGTTCGTTAACGCATTCGAGATTGTTGACGGCGGTGAGCATATTGAGGGATTAATCGCAGGCATCGGGAAACATCTCGAACCCTGCTTGCAGGATAAGGAAATTCCAGGCAACAAGTGGGTCGAGTTCAGTCATGATGACATCTACGGCACTCTCACGGCTGTCATCAGCATGTGGTACTCAGCCCCCACCTTTGAAGGCGCGTTTCCGCACAAAATGACCAACCCGGAGGTATTTCACGCCATCCGCGAACTTGTTTCCAGAGAGTTTGGCGTATTTGCCTCAAAACATCCTGAATACTTGGAAGCAATTGTGCAACAATGTATCAAAAATCGGGATGCGCGTCTGCAACGCCGCTACGGGGATTGAGTTGTCTGTATAATAAATAGTAGTTACGCAATGTGGAACTAAAATATGGCACCACAAGCACCAACGATTGAATTGACCCGGTATATTGAATATCGGCGTTTTGGTTCGCGCCCACACCTGCGCGGACGCCGTATTCCCATCGCTGTTGTGGCTTCCGCAGCGCGCGACAACCCGGAAATTGGGATCGAAGGACTACAAATTGCCTATGATCTGAGCGAGATAGAAGTGTTGGCCGCTCTGCTCTATTATGCCCAGCACCAGGCAGAAATCGATGCTCAGGAAGCAGAATTAAATGCTAAATACGGCACATGATCAAATTTTATTTTGATGAGATGATGTCGCGCCTGGTAGCAGAGGCTTTGCAGAAACGTGGGATAGAGGTCACGATGGCCTATGATGCGGGGATGATTGACAAGGATGATGATTTGGATCATCTGCCTTATGCGACAAAACATGGATTAGTATTGGTAACAATGGATAAGCCATTTGCTGGACGTACCCTGGCACGAACAGATCATGCTGGATTGGTTTGCTGGACAGGAGAACAAAATCAATTTGGAAACCAGATTACAGCATTGGCAGAGTTTTCTATATCTCATTCTCCAGAAGACGTAGTTGCCCAGGTGTTTTGGCTAAAACCAAAAGTGTAAAGCCGGATACCTGGATTACTGCCTATTCTCCGGCTTTACTTAACATTACTTGCGCTGATTCAAGACCGTGCGCAGTTTTTCAAGTTGTATCATCGCATCGTTATAGTTTGGGATTTGATCCGCTACAGGGCTTTTTTGCAGTGCTGCCGCGATTGCAGTGAGGTCTTTTTCCAGAACGGCGAGCGCTTCATCATCCAGCGTACTGAGAGGCGCGCGCTGTTCGACAAGCGTCTTCAATGCACGTTGTATCGCATCCAGCGAGCCAGTTTGCAGCGCGGGCGTGCCGCTGCTCACCTTCGCATATTCGACCTTGAAAACATCCAGATTCACCGCGATTGTGTTCAAAGTCGTCACGAGATTGGTTTTGCCAGCGCTCGGCGGCGTAACTTCCTGTGGGCGCAACGCCAGTGCAATGACCACGACGATAGCCAAAGCCGCCACAATCCCGCCGATCAACAGCGGCAGACGCGACGGCGAATTTTCACGATAAACAGCCATTATTAGTTCAACTCCAGAGTTGGTGTCGCCGGGGCAGGCGTGGCAGCCAGCAGTGGGGTGGCTGTACGCGCGCTGGTCGAGACAATCACAGGCGTCATGTTTGGTGTTGGGTTTGCAGGAACATTCTGAAACTTTACCGAGTTCAGGATTGCCTGCAAATCAGCCTGTCCATTGTTATAGGCTTGTGGCGGCTCGACATAGGCATAAAACATATACTGCTTGCCGCCTTCCCAGACGCCTGCATACCAGCCAATCAAATCCGGGCGATTATCCAGACACCCGGATGTTTGATAAATCTGTCCAAGCCCTTCGCGCCCGCCAATTTTAAAATAGTTGCGTCCATAGATATTCACGGCACAGCTTGAATCCAGAATCGAGCCGCGCAGCATCCGATAGCCATCCGAAAACGAGGACTGATCCTGAATATCCTTGACGTTGGTCGGAACGGCAAGCGGGCTAATCGGCACAATCGTCGGGAAATTCCACATGACGAGGATGAAGCCGCGCCCCGTGCCGCCGGCAACCACACCGGAATAAGCCGCAAAGTTTGCTGTGACTGTACCCGCCAGATCGTTGATCGGAATCAGCGTATAGGTGTGATTCCAACCCTGCGGCAGATCAATCGTAAATGGTGGGGCTGTACCCGGCTGAACGCTCAACGGCGTTTCGCTCGGCGTCGGAGAGATGTTCGGCGGCAATGTCGCGCTGGACATCGCAATGAGCGCCGACGTTGCAGATGGTACAACCGTGCCGGCCTTTGTTGGAATATTGGTGATCGGTACGGGCGTTGCTGATGCCTTACCACCTTCGGGTGTCAGGGAAGGTAGAGGTGTGCGTGTTGCAGCGATGACAGGGACGCTCGTTGTCGGGATCGAGGTTGAAGAAGGCGGCACAGGTGTAGCCGTTGGTTGCGGTGTGGCGGTAGGTGGCGTGCTGGAACAGGCAGCAAGACTCAACAGTAGTGCGAAGATCAGCGATAAACCCTTGTACCCGGCGCGAAAAGGCTTATCCGCAAATGGTGTTACACTGAACATCGGGCGTTGACCCCACCCTAAATCCCTCCCCGCTGGCGAGGAGGGACTTCCAAACCAGTGCGCGTTGGCTCCCTTTCCCTGCTGGCGGGGAAAGGGCGGGGGGATAGGGGTCAATTGATCGTTGAACCGTCTTATGTTCCCCGACAAGCCTTTTAGCGCCGGGAAACAATCTCGATCTATAGACACGAAATGCTTCATTCCCACTCGATTGTTGCTGGTGGTTTACTGGAAATATCATACACAACGCGATTGATCCCCTTGACCTCATCCACGATGCGCTTGCTCACACGCGCCAGCAGGTCATAGGGCAGACGCGCCCAGTCTGCGGTCATGAAATCATCTGTCGTGACAGCGCGAATCGCCAGTGCTTCCTGATAGGTGCGGACATCGCCCATGACGCCGATGCTGCGTACCGGGAGCAAGACTGCGAAGGCTTGTGCCGTATCGCCACGCAGCATATCAGCACTGCGGAGTTCATCCAGAAAAATCCGATCCGCGTCGCGCAATCGTTCCAGGCGCTCAAACGTGACTTCACCGAGGCAACGCACCGCCAACCCCGGCCCCGGAAACGGCTGCCGCCAAACGATCTCATCCGGCAGGCCAAGCGCCGTACCAACGCGCCGTACTTCGTCCTTGAACATATAGCGAAGTGGCTCCACCAGTTCAAATTTCATATCTTCGGGCAGGCCACCGACATTGTGATGCCGTTTGATCAGGTACGCGCCGGGGCGATTCGTTGCCGCGCTCTCGATCACGTCCGGGTAGATTGTGCCTTGTCCGAGGAAATCAATCTGACCAAGTTTGCGCGCTTCCTGCTCGAAGATGCGGATGAACTTTTCACCGATGATCTTCCGCTTTTGGTCAGGATCAGTGACATTGCTCAGGGCGTCAAGGAAGGTTTCGGTAGCATCGACTGCAACCAGCGGGATTTTCATCAGCCGTGCAAATGTTTCCACTACCTGTTCCGGTTCGTTTTTCCGCAGCAGGCCGTTATTCACAAAAACGCAGGTGAGTTGATCACCTACGGCGCGGTGAATCAACGCCGCCGCAACCGATGAATCCACACCACCGGAGAGCGCCAACAAGACGCGCCCGGAGCCAACCTGCTCCCGGATACGCTCTACCGTCTCTTCGATGATCGAATCGGCTGTCCAGTTTGGCGTGAGTTTGGCGATATTGAACAGGAAATTTTTCAATATCTGCCCGCCAAGCGGCGTATGCGACACTTCCGGGTGAAACTGTACGGCGTAAATCTGGCGGGACTCGTCGCTCATAGCGGCAAACGGAGAATTATTGCTATGCCCAATCGAGTGGAAGCCTGCCGGGAGTTGTTCGATGCGATCCCCGTGACTCATCCACACATCGATCTGTGGTGGCAGCCCTTCAAACAAGGGGGATGAATCGAGCATTACCTGCGCCGGACCATATTCGCGCGCTGCCGCACCGCCAACGTTACCATTCATCGTATAGGTGAGCAGTTGCATCCCATAGCAAATGCCGAGTATGGGTTGACCTGTGATGTGCCTCGTTAACGTTGGCGCGTCTTCATCATAGACGCTGCTCGGCCCGCCGGAAAGGATGAATGCTCCCGGTTGAAATGCCTGTATCTCCTCGGCGGGCGCATTCCACGCGAAAATCTCGGCATAGACGCCAAGTTCGCGTACCCGCCGCGCAATCAGTTGGGTGTACTGTGAGCCATAATCGAGGACGGCAACCCCACCAATATGTTGATTTTTATTGGTCATGCGAGGTGAATTTCCCCGTTATCCATCGCCACAATAGTTGCCAGCGCTTCGATCTGCACACCATATTTTTGCAATGCCACACGCCCGCCCTCAAAGGTCTTTTCGACAATTGCGCCGATTCCCAGGAGTTCACATTTGGCACTTTGCACGATTCGCACCAGACTCTTGAGCGTGCGCCCGGAGGCGAGGAAGTCGTCAATAATCAGAACACGTTCACCGGGGGGCATAAATTCCGCCGCGACCAGCAGGTTTACATCCGTGCCTTTGGTATGCGATGGCGCTGTTTCCAGAAACACCGGACCATACATGGTGACGGGCTTCACCTTGCGCGCGTACACGACAGGTACATTCAGCGCGATGGCAGTAGCAAAGGCCGGGGCAATCCCCGATACTTCCGCTGTCAGAATGCGGGTCACGCCTTTATCGCTGAACCGTCGCGCCAGTTCCTGCCCACAACGCATAATCAACCCGGCGTCGATCTGATGATTGAGCAAACTGTCAATTTTAAGGATTCCGTCACCGAGGTTTTGCCCTTCGGCGCGTATCCGTTGTTTCAATTCTTCCAAAATAGTCCCCTGAACCTGCACATTCAGAAATTGACCGTCGATTATATCTGATTCGGTCTATAATCTCTCGCAAAATTGTGAAAGCTGATTAATCATGTCCATTGAAAAACGCTTACAGGAATTGGGAATCGTCTTGCCGAAGGCCAGTAACCCGGCAGGAAACTATACCAACACAGTGCAGGTGCATAACCTTCTGTTTGTCTCCGGCAAGGGACCAACCGGAACGGATGGAAACAAACCAAAAGGCAAACTCGGCAAGGAATACACCACCGAACAGGGCTATGAATATGCGAAGCAGGCCGGGCTGGAACTGGTCGCCGTTTTGAAACTGGAGCTAGGTTCGCTGGATCGGGTCAGACGCATCGTGAAAATTCAGGGGTTCGTCAATGCCACGCCGGAGTTTGAGGAACATCACAAGGTTTTGAATGGCTGTTCCGACCTGATGGCGGCTATATTTGGTGAAAAAGGTGTTCACGCGCGTTCGGTTCAGGGCGTCGCATCGTTACGGGATAATCTCCCGATAGTGATTGATTCCATCATTGAAATTCATCCCTGATGGTTGAGTGTTCAATAGATGGCGTCAATGATCAGATGAAATTATTCAATACTGTTTAAATTGATCTAAAGCTGGTTATATAATCAGTTTCATCACAGATTATTCTATATCCGCGAGTGTTACCCATGTCACAAGCTACAGTCCGTAATCGTTTCGGGGCGCGCGCTACCTTTGATACTGGCAGCGGGGAAGCCTTTTACTATAGTCTGGCTCACCTGGAACAATCCGGTATTGCCGGAAATTTGAGTAAATTACCTGTCTCTATCCGTATTTTGCTGGAAGCTGTCTTGCGTGAACACGACGGCTATGCCATCACCGACGACGATGTGAAGCGTCTGGCAATGTGGAATCCGAAAGCAGCCTCAAGCGCGGGCGAACTGCCGTTCAAGCCAGCGCGCGTGATCTTGCAAGACTTCACAGGCGTGGCGTGCGTGGTAGACCTCGCGGCGATGCGTTCGGCAATGCAGCGCATTGGCGGCAACCCTAAGAAGATCAACCCGCTGATCCCGGTTGACCTCGTGATTGACCACTCGATTCAGGTGGATCAGTTCGGTTCAGCTTCGGCGCTGCAATTCAACGTCGATATTGAATTTGAGCGCAACCGTGAGCGCTACGAGTTTTTGCGCTGGGGACAGGAAGCCTTCCAGAACTTCCGCGTTGTGCCGCCTTCGGTGGGGATTGTCCACCAGGTCAACCTTGAATATCTGGCAAAAGGCGTCCTGACGCGCGCCGAAGACGATTCGCGCGTTGCCTTCCCGGATACGCTGGTTGGTACAGACTCACACACAACCATGATCAACGGCCTCGGCGTAGTCGGCTGGGGTGTCGGCGGTATCGAAGCCGAAGCGGTTATGCTCGGTCAGCCGATTTATATGGTCACGCCAGACGTGATTGGCTTCAAGCTGACGGGCAAGCTGCGCGATGGCGTCACCGCTACCGACCTCGCCCTGACAGTTACGCAGATGCTGCGCGCAAAGGGCGTTGTTGACAAATTTGTGGAGTTCTTCGGCGCGGGTCTTTCCAACATGCTCCTGCCGGATCGCGCCACGATTGCGAACATGGCTCCTGAATATGGCGCAACTATCGGCTACTTCCCGGTAGACAACGAAACCCTGAGCTATCTGCGTACCACCGGACGCACAGAGCAGGAAGTCCAGCTTGTCGAGCGCTACTACAAGGAACAGGGTTTGTTCCGCACGAATGACACGCCAGACGCCGAATACACCGATGTCCTCGAACTCGATATGGGTACGGTTGAGGCGTCGATGGCTGGTCCGAAGCGCCCACAGGATCGCGTTCGCCTGAGCGATATGAAGAAGAGTTTCAATGCGGCGCTGGTTGCGCCAGTCGATAAGCGCGGTTTCGCGCTGGAAGAAAAAGACCTGAGCAAGTCCAGCGAAGTCGTGTTTGCCAGCGGCGAAAAGGATACGATCAAGCATGGCGCGGTTGTCATCGCCGCCATCACAAGCTGCACCAACACGAGCAATCCCTCGGTGATGCTGGCGGCGGGTTTGCTGGCGAAGAAGGCTGTCGAGAAGGGTTTGACTGTTCCAGCTTATGTCAAGACGAGCCTTGCGCCCGGTTCGCGCGTTGTGACCGAATACCTCAAGGCGTCTGGCCTGAACGAACCGCTGGATAAACTCGGCTTCGCGGTGGTTGGCTATGGCTGTACGACCTGCATCGGCAACAGTGGTCCGATTCCATCGAACGTCGAAGATGCGGTGAAGAACGCGGATATTGTCGCTACGGCGGTACTCTCCGGCAACCGTAACTTTGAAGGGCGCATCCATCCGGTGGTAAAGGCGAACTATCTGGCCTCTCCGCCACTGGTTGTTGCCTACGCTATCGCCGGAACGACAGATATTGACTTCGATAACGAGCCGATTGGCTGCGATGCCGAAGGCAAGGATGTGTTCCTGCGCGACCTGTGGCCGACCCAGCAGGAAATCATGGATGTGATGCACTATGCGGGTGCGCCGGATTTGTTCCAGCGTATGTACGCCAATGTGCGCCAGTTCAACCCGTTGTGGAACGCAATTCCGGTAGGCACATCCGGCGACCTGTTCAACTGGAACCCGGACAGCACCTATATTCAGGAGCCGCCATTCTTCGAGAACCTGAACGCATCCAGCGATCTGAAGGACATTCAGGGCGCGCGTTGCCTCGTTTATGTTGGCGATTCGATCACGACGGATCACATTTCGCCAGCGGGCAACATCGCAGTAGACAGCCCGGCGGGTAAGTTCCTGCTGGAACGTGGTGTATCGAAGAAGGACTTCAACAGCTACGGCACACGACGCGGCAATGACCGTATCATGACGCGCGGCACGTTCGCCAATATCCGCCTCAAGAACAAGATTGTTCCCGGTGTCGAAGGCAACATCACCGAACACTTCCCGACAGGCGACAAGATGAGCATCTTCGACGCTGCGCAGGAATACAAGAAAACCGGGACGCCGCTGGTCATCATCGCTGGCAAGGAATACGGTACAGGTTCGAGCCGCGACTGGGCAGCGAAGGGTACACAGCAACTCGGCGCGCGTGCAGTGCTGGCAGAGAGCTTCGAGCGTATCCACCGAAGCAACCTCGCCGGGTGTGGTGTCTTGCCGTTGCAGTTCAAGGCTGGCGACAGCGCCGAGAAGTATGGCCTCACCGGACGTGAAACCTTCAGCATCGAGGGCATCAAGGATGGCCTGACTCCTCGGCAGGATGTAACGGTCAAGGTGCAGCGCGAAGACGGGACATCGTTCAGCTTCCCGGTCACGCTCCGCCTAGACACGCCTGTCGAAGTAGACTACTACAAGAATGGTGGCGTCCTGCAAACGGTCATGCGTGGCCTGATCCAGAGCGGGAACTAACCAAAACAAAAATGGAGGGGTGTCTGCCCCTCCCCAATACCCCCATCTGTAGTTTGCCCGTCTCTATACTGATCATTCGTTGCGCAATCGGCGGCTATGCGCCGTTCTGCACGTTTGCCCGCCTCTCCGGTTAGAGTGTTGCAACTTTCCTTGACGGGACGCTTTTCTCCGCTTATCCTTTTCCGGGAAACACATAGAACATATTTTCAGGATTCATAACGTGGGGCTGAAAAAAACGATCTTCTGCAAGTGTGGGCGACCTCTGGAATTGAGCATCAAACGGGAGGGGGTGATTATGCGCTGCGCCGAACACGGCATCCAGTTCCGTTACGTTGTGGACTGCGCACCGCCAACCGATTCTCAGAATGTGCAACAATCTGGCATAAACGATAAAAAACGCCCATAAAAAAACTGCAACGGATACCTGACATTTTAAACATGATCACCCGATCAATTCCCTACGTTCAGGCTTTATTTATTGACCTGCCATTGAAGTCTCATACAATGATAATTAGAACTTAATTTTGTACAGAGAGGCTTGTATGAGTCCACTCCATAAAAAGGCGCGTAATTTCGTGACGGTCTTTATCGTTACGGCGATTGCGATTGCCTCGACCTTATCCATCAACCCTGCCCGCGCGCAGGAAGGTACACAAACCCCCGTCCCGCCTGCCATCGGTAGCGGCTCGGCTGGCACAATCATGGGGAAATTTGAAGAGGCAAAACCCTCGATGTATCCGGTGAATCCGGGGCGCTCGGTGCGTCCAGCGGGGCAAAGCAAAACCAGCGATCCCAATGCTGTGATTCAAGCGCCGCCGATTGCAACGACGGTTGACCGGACGCTGCATTTCAAGACACGTCTGTTTCCTTCGACAGGTTCGTTCAATATCCCCTTCATGATGACCTATGACAACGCGACAAGCTATGTCTTTGTCTCCGATTACAATAACAACCGGGTTCTTGTTTATGACAATAACAACAACTTTGTCCGCCAGATCGGGTCATCCTCGTTCTATAACGGCCCCGGCGGGATCGTCGCAGATTCCCTCAGCGACTCCATCTATATCGCTGATTGCGGCGGGCCGCCTGGGGCAGGTGGTGGCCGGATCGTTAAATTCAACTATCTTGGCAGTTTCCTGACAACTATCGGCTCCGGGCTGGGTTGCCCGACAGGGTTGGCCTATAACCCGATTGACGGCAATCTCTACGTTGTCGAGACGACGAACAACCGTGTTCATAAATATTCGCTGGCGGGCGCAGATCAGGGGACAATCGGCGGACCCGGAAGCGGTAACGGTCAGTTCAACACTCCCTATGGTATCGCCATCGATCAGACCTATGGCTATACCTATGTAGCCGATTCCGGCAACAACCGTATCCAGAAGTTTTATACAGGCGGTGCGTTCGCGCGCATCTTCGGAACATCCGGCTCAACACCCGGTTTTACGGCGTCCCCGGAAGGTCTCGCAATCGACAAGGCTGGTTTGCTCTATGTTGCGGATACAAACAACAACCGTATCCAGAAGTTTGATAACCTGGGTACATTCCGGGGGCAATACTCCGCGCAGGGCGGTACGTGCGGCGGCACATTCCTGACGACCTGCAACGGCTATTTCACTTCGGTACGCGGTGTTGCCGTGAGTGGTAGCGGGGATGTCTATACAGCGGATGGTGGCAGCAATATTGTACAACGCTTCGGCGCTGCCATGCAGCCAACAGGCCGTTTCAACGTACTGGCAACCAGTTCCGGCTTCAACAGTATTGGCGGCATTGCGGTAGATTCCTACGAGAATATCTATGCCACCGATGTGAACAATAAACGCATTCAAAAATTTGACAAATTTGGGGCGTTTATCACCTCCTGGGGGAGTGATGGCATAGGTAACGGCCAGTTCAAACAGCCAATCGGAATAGCGATTGACAATACAGACACGATTTTTGTCACGGATGGGATACTCAACCGTGTTCAAAAATTCAATACCAGCGGTGGCTATCTGGGGCAATTTGGCAGCACGGGTGCAGGCAACGGGCAATTCAGCGGTGCAAGTGCAATCGCAGTAGATAATCAAGGCTTCGTCTATGTGACCGAAGAAAGCAACCATCGCGTTCAGAAACTGGACACTGCCGGGAATTTCTCGCGCAAATGGGGTTCGGCGGGTACTGGTGGTGGTCAGTTTCAGACGCCTACAGGCATCGCCATTGATGAAAATCGCGGCTTTGTCTGGGTAACAGAATATGGCAACAACCGGATGCAGTTGTTCACTGTTTACGGCGACTTCATTCAGATCGTTCCCGCCAGCACCAGCGGGACATGCGCCCTGCTCCAGCCGGTTCAGGTTGCCACTGATCAGCGTGGCAATGTCCTCGTCGCGGATCGTGGTCATAATCAGGTGGCGCTGTTTAACGAAAGCGGGCGTTGCTTTGGCGTGACTGCTTCGACAGACGCGCAATCGATCACGATCTCGCGCAAGAACGGGCAGGCATTCACGGGTGGCGGTTCGCTGGATAACCTGCTGCGCCGTGTCGGTGCGCCCAGCACCCGCACCGATACCACCGGGGTCTGGCGTCCTTCGACCAACAGCTTCTATCTCCGTAACAGCAATTCGGGAGGCAGCCCGGATATTACGGTGACAATCACCAACACCACCAGTAACGACCTGCCGATTACGGGCGACTGGAACAATGACGGCGTGGATACTGTCGGGATGTACCGCACGACGACAGGTTTCTTCTATCTGTTTGACCGCAATATCAATCAGGATTTGGGGCAATACAACTATCTGGTGCTGCTCGGCAATCCCGGTGATCAACCGCTTTCGGGTGACTGGGATGCAGATGGCAAAGATGGTGTCGGTACGTTCCGTCCCTCGAATGGCATTCTCTACCTGCGTAATGCGCTGACAACAGGGGTAAGCGATTACTTCATGGTTCTCGGCAACCCTTCCGATAGCGGCGTTGCGGGCGACTGGAATGGGGATGGCGTCTTCAGCGCCGGGATTTTCCGCCCCAGCGAGAGCCGTTTCCACCTGAGTGATCGCAATAGCAACGGCATTGTCTTTGGCGACTATGCGGTCTATCTCGGCACAACCGGCGATGTACCGTTCGCGGGCGATTGGGTTGCGCAAGGTTCAAGCGGGATCGGTACATTCCGTCCTTCCACAGGTGTAATGTATCTCAAGAATACCTTGGTTGGAGGTTCGCCAGACATCAGCTTCGCGTTTGGGGCAGCGGGCGATATTCCAGTATCGGGATATTGGGGTACGCCGCCAGCATTGCCGGACGAATTCCCGAATACACCACGCAAGGAATATGTGAAGCCGCCGATCATCGTCTATGGTGGAAGCGGGAACACTGATCAGACAGGTGGTAGCGGGGACTAAAACAACCTGCTTTACGCAAGAATCCCGGCGCTAAAGCACCGGGCTAAACTCAAAGATAGAGAATACGAGCGCGGGTTTCTATCGACGGTTTATGCAGGGTTATAGCATCCCGTGCAAGCCTTCATTGATTCTCAGACAGTGGCCTCATACTTGAGTTTAGCGCGGTGGCTTTAGCCCCGCGTTCTGTGCAGATAATAGCGATCTGCCCGCAATGTTATAATGGTGTTCCATCTGATTTCAGGAACACCATGAGTATCAGCACGGCATATACCAATTGGTCGAACACCTATGATACAGATCGCAACCTGACCCGCGATCTCGATCAGACCGTTACCAGAGAAATGCTAGCCGAACACCACCCCGCAACCATCCTCGAACTTGGCTGCGGCACGGGCAAAAATACCGATTTTCTGGCGCAAATTGGCGGGCATGTCTACGCGCTGGATTTTTCCGAAGGAATGCTCACACAGGCCAGAGCGAAAATTCTGCCTGTTCACTCGAACGTCACGTTTACGCTGGCAGACCTCACACAGCGTTGGCCTTGCCCGGATGAGAGCATCGATCTGGTCGTTTGCAATCTGGTGTTGGAACACATCCCCGATCTGGATTTCATCTTTGGGGAAGCGCACCGCGTTCTGGCGAAGGGTGGCGAATTCTTTGTCTGCGAGTTACACCCTTTCAAGCAATATCAGGGCAGAAAGGCAACCTTCCAGCACGGGGGACAACAGGTCGAAATCACTGCGTTTGTGCATCATCTTTCGGACTTCCTGGGTGCATCGGAAAAAGCAGGATTCGCCATGAAACGCTTCAAGGAATGGTGGCACGCCGAAGATCACGAACACGCGCCCCGGCTGGTGTCGTTGCTGCTGGGGAAATAGGGTTGACCTCACCCTCTCCGTTTGCGGTTTACAGGCCAGTCATTCCAGACCCGGCGCTGAAAGGGATGTCTGCAAATGAAAAGGCAGCGATTGACCCCTAACCCCCGCCCTTTCCCCGCTGGCAGGGAAAGGGAGCCAGGACGCGCCTCTGGAAGTCCCTCCTCGCTGGCGGGGAGGGATTGAGGGTGGGGTCAATTTGAGTAGCTTACGCTCAAATCAATTTGCGGACAACCCTTTCAGCACCGGGCGAAACTCATAAATGTGACAACTGCCTGAGAAGAAAGCACCGTGTTCAACGCTGATGGATTCCTCGCAGTTCCATAGAAAGCTACATCCTTGAGGTTACCTCCCGGATTCAGCCGGAAGACTATCCAGAAATGCCTGCACATGAGCATTGAATTCTTTGGGAAATTCCATGTTCGGTAAGTGCGCTGTACCGTGCATGACAACCTTGCGCGCACCGGAAATGTTGCTTTCCATGAAATCGGCAGCCCTGACGATATACTCCTCATCCAGATCGCCCATGATGATAAGCACGGGCAAATGCAATTCTCCGAGGCGTTTGGCGGCAGGGTCGGGCAGCGGAATATCTTTGCCCATCAGCTTTTCGTTCCGCAGCGCGATCATGTTCATATCATAGACTTTCTTCCGAAACGCCGGGTCAACCTGATCGGGGGTGCGGCCTTTGCCATCTATGAACATTTGCATTCCCAGTTCGTTGAGGCGCTCCAGATCGCCTTTCTCATAAGCGGCGTCCATTTCCTCATCCAGTGGCGACGGCGACCACTCAGGATAGGAGAAACCACCCGGCCCCGAACCAACCATAATCAGCGCGTCGGCTCGATTGGGATAATTCAGTGCAAAGTTCATGCACGCCCCGCCACCCATTGAGCAGCCCATAAGATAAGCGTGGTCAATCCTGAGAAAATCCAGCAATGCGCGTATATCTTCATAGCGCTGGTAATCGCTCACCACAGGCAGGCTCTGACCATAACCGCGCATATCGTAGCGCACCACCTTATATTTCTGCGCGAAAAATTCAAACTGGTCATCCCACATGGACTTGTTGGCAATACCAGCGTGTACCATCAGGAATGGATGCCCTTCCCCTGCCACCTCGTAATAAATCTTCGCGCCGTTGATTTCTGCAAAACCCGTCTGTATCGCAGTCATAGCTGTTGCCCTTTTTTAAATAGATTATACGTTCTAATTCTAGCACCGTTTGATCTTTCAGCCATCTCTCCACTTGACAGGATTTTCAAATGCTCATACTATATGCAAAAGCCTATATATGCAATTGCACATATGTCGTTACCACACATGATCATGGGCGTTCTCAGTTACGGCGCTGTCTCCGGTTATGACCTGAACAAGGCGTTTCAGGCATCGGTACAGCATTTCTGGAACACCGAACAAAGCCAGATTTATCGCGCCCTGCACAAGCTGCATGATGCAGGCTGGGTGGAGATCGAACACGTCGCGCAGGCAGACGCGCCTGACAAGAAGGTCTATCACCTGACAGAGACCGGACGCGCCGAGTTGCGCCGCTGGATCGCTACCCCGCAACCGATCCCAACCCTGCACGAGGCATGGCTCGGACAGTTATTTTTTGGCGCAAGCGTAGATGTGGAAATGCTGGAAAAAGTTCTGGATGAACGTATCGCAGGGCTGCGCCAGATGATCACGCGCTATGAGACCGAGGTCGCACAGGACGCAGCACGCTATGCCGTGCATTATCAGGCCGAAAACGATTTGCAATACTGGCTACTGACCCTGGATTGTGGCATTCAGCGCGCACGCTTCGACCTGCAATGGGCAGAATCCGCCAGGCAGCAACTACATCAATTCAGGAAAAAATAGAGAGGAAGTTGGCATGTATCACCGAATCGTTGAGCGCATTGTACGCAAGGGTTTCCGCGACCTGAACAACGGGAATTATGAGAGCATCGTCAAGCAATTTTCGCCAGACATCTATTTTTCATTTTCCGGCGATCATGCGATGGGCGGGGAATGTCACAATCTGCCACAGGTGCGCGCGTGGTTCGAGCGCGTCTTTCGGCTGTTTCCGGGGATTCAGTTTGAAATCAGGAAAGTGACTATCAACGGAATGCCCTGGGATACGGTGGTGATCAATCAGTTCAGGATTCATGCTACCTTGCGTGATGGGCGTCCCTATCAAAATGACGGTTTGCAATTTCTGCGGCTGCGCTGGGGTCGGATCGTAGAAGATCGCGTTTTTGAGGATACCTATAAACTGGTGACAGAATTGCACCGGATGGGGGAGCAGGGTGTCAAGGAAGCGCTATCCGCGCCGATTGGCGCAACCGTCGCGGGATAGACATCTGTCAGGGTTTTGATGCTAGGCTTATCCGCAAATGAAGATAAGCAATTGACCCCTAACCCCCTCCCTTTCCCCGCAGGCAGGGAAAGGGAGCCAGGCTGCGTGAGTTTGGAAGTCCCTCCTCGCCTGCGGGGAGGGATTTTGGGGTGGGGTCAACACGTTAAGTGTCAGATTCCAAACCGCCATTTACTCGATCATCCTCATGTAATACACACAAGCCTTCAGCGCCCGGTCTGGAAAAACGCTAAACTGTATCCGGCTTTTTCCTGTTGAACATGCTATCCGGCTTGCGCTGGATTTCCGATTCGGGACGGAAACGCGCTCCTGACTTTCGTCGATGGCGATGGCGCGAACCCCGGCATATCCGAATGTGCTTACAACATCCCATCCATCATCACGATTGAGGTCAGTTTTGATTTTGCTGGTCTTTTTGGGATAGCAGAACCACAACAATCCGCCCGTTTTCAGAGCGTCGATGGCAGCCCTGGCATTCGCCTCCAGGTCAGCGACATGGGTCACAAAAAGCTGCACAAAATCGAACTTCATCCCGACAGCGGGCAATTCGGTGGTAATGGTCGAACCTGCTGGCAGATCGGTCAGCATTGCCAGATAACCCTCTGGCGCTTGAAGGATCAGACAGGCGCTGTTGGGTTTCATTTGCAGTTTTTTGACGAGTGTTTGTTCGGCCATGTCATTTTCCGTCGCACATTTGTTCATAAATTATAGAAATAGAAGGCGTGTTTTTCAAGCAGGCGACGTAATGTTTAAAGCGCTCCGCATGACTATATCTTGCTTGCTATTAAAAACAGGACACTTTTCATGACCTCTCATTCGTACCCAATGCACCCGGAGTTGCAGGTCGGTAATCGTTTTCCCGATTTCACCCTGCCCGATCAGGATGGCAAAGAAACATCGCTCAACCAGATATTGCGCGGGTTTCCGGGCGTATTGTGTTTCAGTCGCGGCTATTTCTGTCCGAAGGATCGCCGCCAGTTCACCAACTATGCCAGTTATTTGCAGGACGAAATGCGCGTCAGTTATTGGCACATGGCGACGGTTTCTGTCGATGACCGGATGACGACACGCGAGGTACGCGATTCACTCGGCGCAGATTGGACATTCCTGTCTGACCCGGATCGGAAACTCCTGCACGAACTACAAATGACAGATCGCACCGACCCGACGCATGGCGAAATCTATATCCCTTATACCTTCATTCTGGATCGGGATCGCACCATCTATAAAATCTACAACGGTTGGTGGTTTGTAGGTCGCCCGACTGTCGAGGACATCCGTCAGGATTTGCGCACCCTCTTCAGTCGGCGTGCCGATTGGATTTACAGCGATCCGAAATAACTACACTTCGGTATCGTTGACAAGCAACCCGACCCAGTAAACCGCGCCGTCGGCATCTTCGCCGCGTTGTTCCGGCGGGACACTGCGGAGTATCTCTGCCCATGTCAGCGCACGGCACAACTTGCCCACCTTGTTCGCTGTCTCGAAGGCTTCCTGCAATTGTGGCAGCGAACCATAATCCAGCCATTGTTTCAGATACGCATCGCGCAATTCATCCAAAACCGCTGGCGACGCATCGAACACAAAGCGCGCGTAACGTAACGACATGCGTAGCGAATAAAATGGATGCGCGACGAAACTCTCTGCCCAATCGAAGAACAGATAATCCTCTCCATGTGTGGCGACGTTGTTAGTATGAAAATCGTCATGGTGAATAGTTTCGGGGATTTCATAGGCGGCGAGGATTTCGCAATACTGCTGAAGTTTTGGCGCAAAATTGCGATATTGCCGCCAGACTTCTTCGGTGATGCCATTAGGTTGCCCAACTAACAATATCTCCCGATCTTCCATCAGCGTCTGATACTGTCTTGGAAGGTCAGCAAGACGACGGTTCTGCAACCCGATGGCTTCGAGTTCCGCGAGATGGGGAATTGCTGCCTGTTGCAACTGTGCGAATTGTTCCAGCATCTTCGCCCAGCGTGACCAATCCGTATTCGGCTTGTCGGCTTCCAGTTGCTTCCGAAATGTCAGTCCGAAATCGCGCATGAGCATCCAGCCATTGATCTCGTCCAGGGCGACTATCGAAATCGCATGACGTGGGGCGAGATCGGTAAGTTTTTTGGTGAGCGCAATTTCATAGCGATAGGGCAGTGTCGGGATTTTCAGATAGAGCGTTCCGTCATTCGTCGGAAAACGATACAGCGCGGCGGTCATATGATCGTGAAGGAGTTCCAGAGCGCCTGTGCGTTTCAATCCAATGTTGTCACAAGCTGTATCCAGCCAGTTTTCGAGGGTAAGTGCCTGCATGATTTCAATCTTCCAGAGGTGTTTATATTCGACAAGAGTTGATTATAGTTCATAAAAGTTCAGTTATTCGTTTAAAAGTTATAAAAGTTTTGCGTACCAATGCCCTACTTGCTGCAATGCCCCGCTACGCTTACAATCTCCGGCGGTTTAGAGAGATGAGACGGGTTTATGATCAAGGTGCTGGTGGTAGATGACCACCCTGTGTTTCGCAAAGGGGTACGCGCGCTGCTCGAAGGGGCGGGCGATATTAGCGTCATTGGCGAAGCAGGCACAGGCACAGACGGAATAGAAGCCGCGATTCGGTTGCAACCCGACATCGTGATTATGGATTTGATGCTACCAGACTTGACCGGGCTGGAAGCGACCAGCCAGATTCACGAACGCGCGCCGGAAATTCGTGTTCTCGTTTTGACCAGCAACAACGAATCGGATGCGCTGGTTCCGGCGCTCAAGGCAGGCGCGACAGGATACGTCCTCAAGAGCGAAACCCGGCTGGAACTGGTCAATGCCGTGCGCTCGATTGCACAGGGTAAATCGCTCGTTCCGATTGAATTTACCTCCAGCCTTGTCAGCGCCATCGTCCAGAAAACGCCGCTGGATACGCTCACGGCGCGCGAACTGGATGTGTTGCGAAACGTTGGGCGCGGGCTGAATAACGGCGAAATCGCGCAACGGCTGGAAATTGGTGAGGGTACGGTCAAGACGCATGTGAGCAGTCTGTTCAACAAATTACACCTCGCAGATCGCACACAGGCCGCGCTCTATGCCATCAAACACGGGCTGGTGAAACCAGATGAAATCGAATTATAAACGCCGGGCCATCATCGGCCTGCTGGTTGTGGCGCTGCTCCCTACGCTTGTCTTTAGTGTCTATTCCGCTGTCGTCCTCCGCGATCTGTTGCGCCGCACAACCACAGAACGGCTTGCCACCAGCGCCAGCTATCGGCGCAATGATCTGGAAAGCTGGCTGGAACGGCTGACGGGAACGCTCTATAAACTTGTCGTAACGATACCTGGTATGCCGGGCGCACTTGCTGATAATCAGGTGATACGGCTTGCGCCCAGGCTGGATGATAATCTCGGAGAGGCGCTCACGGCGGGCTTTGCCGAAATCATGATCCTCAATCAGGATGGCAAACTGCTCTATTCCACCGATTTGAGCCGCCTCGAAGCGCCAAAGCGCACCTGCCCCCAAAAAATTGTATGTGCCTCGCAATTACTGGAGGAGGACGGTAAACCAACCTATCTTCTGGTTGATTATCCAGTTCTGGATACTTCCGGGATATATGTCGGGAGCGTGGTCGGGTTGGCTGGCACGCAGGCATTCGACTCGATCCTCAGCAACCGGGCTGGTCTGGGGGCGTTCGGCGTGTCCTATCTGGTCAATGTGCAGGGCGATATTCACTGGTTGCCAGGTTCCGGGATGGATTTTCAACAGAAGGCGGGGGTGACCCGTCTGGATCAAACCATACAGGTGGTTGATGCGGGCATCTATCGCGGTGTATCGGCGGGCGATGTACTGGGTGTGACTGCTTTTATACCGCGCCTGTTCGCGTGGGTTGTGGTCGAAACGCCGACCAGCGAATTGTTCCCGGCTTCGGAAGCGATCCTCATTCTGGCGCTGGTCATCTTCTGGGTGACAATGTACTTTATCTATATGATGAGCCGCTGGCTATTTGATGCTGTAGATGGTACGCAAAAGGGATTGACTGCCGAAGTCCGCGATCTGAAAGTGCAACTCGGGCAAGTCAAAGAGACCGAACAGCGCCGCAGCCGTGCCATCGCGGACATGGGGCATGAACTGCGCACGCCTATCAACTCAATCCTGAATTTCAGCGGCTTTCTGAATGATGGTCTCTTCGGCGGCCTGACTTCCGATCAGGGCGATATGGTCAAACAGATTCACGGCAGTTCACAGCATTTGCTCGAACTCATCAACGATCTGATCGATATGTCGCAGATCGAAGCTGGGGAGATGAAATTATTTGTGCAGGAATATGACCCGATGCCGCTGTTTGATCAGGCAGTCGGGACGCTGCACAGCCTCATTCTGGATAAACCTGTCAAGGTTGTAACCGACCTGCCGCGCCAGTGGCCTGCAATGCGCGGAGATCGGCGGCGCGTATTGCAAATCCTGCTCAATCTCGTCTCGAATGCCGCGAAATTTACTGAAAAAGGTACGATCACCATCCGCGCGCACACTTATTCCACTAAACTGGAAGTGCGCGTAGAGGACAGCGGGCCGGGCGTGGATGCTTCGGATGTGGCGAATCTATTTGAGCCGTTCCGCGCCAGCACCAACGCACGCGGGCAGGAAAAAGGCGGGACAGGACTGGGGTTGCCTCTGAGCCGCTATTTTGCGCGGATGCACGGCGGCGAACTGAGCTATCAACCCAATGACGCCGGCGGCGCAGTGTTCATCCTTTCGCTACCCATCGACGCCATAGAACAGGTTTGAATATGCTGCCACCCCCGATTGCCAACCCTTATGATCCGGCGCTCCCTACCGACGACCCGGCACATTTTTTTGGACGCGAAGAAGTTTTTGCCTTCATTCGTCAACAGTTGATTGTAGAACGACGCGCCAACGGTATGGCACTGATCGGCAGGCGTGGCAGCGGTAAAACCTCGATTTTGCTGCAACTGCGCAATCATCTGGATTCGCGCACGCTGACCGCCTATGTTGACCTGGCAGGTATCGCCTATGCCGAGGGAGATTCGCTCCTGCCCGCGATGGCTGATGCCGCCCGTACTGCACTGGATGCTGCCGGAATCAGCACCTATCGCCTGCCCGCAACACCAGACAATTTACCCGCCGCAGAACTTGAGAAGTGGTTCGCGGAAACCTATCTGGATGTAACCCTGTCTGCCTTGCGGGGTGGTCGACGCCTGATTTTCCTGTTTGATGAAACCGGGGCGCTCCTTGATGCACTCGAAAAATTACAGGTTAGCGCCCGCCTGCCGGACTTTCTGAGCAACCTGCTCGCCGCAGATGAACGCCTCGAAATGATCTTCGCTGTTGGCTCAAGCGACGAAACCCGGCTGGAGAGTTTCCTGCCATTGGCTGACCCGAACCGTCACAAGCGCATCGGCTATCTGGAGCCGGAAGCGTGCGAGGCGCTTTCGCGGCAACCTGTCGCGCCGTTCTACCAGTGGGAAGACAACGCATTACAGGCAATGTTGGCGCTGGCAGGTGGTTCGCCCTATCTGCTCCATGCACTGAATCGCCATATTTTCGAGCGTTCGCTGGCGCGTGAACACGTTGGGTTAGTCACTCTGCCCGATGTGAAAGCGATTTTGCCGCCTGCATTGCAGGAAGTAGAGCAATATCTGCGCGCACTCTGGACGAGCGCAACGCCACCAGAACAACAGGTGCTATTCGGGTTGGCGGCGCTCACCGAACAGAGCGGACGTCGCTTGATTCGTCCAGAAGAGTTAACGGCATGGCTGGCGCGCGAGACGGATAGTCCGCTGGATGAAACGACGCTTGGCGCGACGCTCCGACGCCTGGAATATGGTGAATTGGTGCGACCTCACGCCAGCCGTCGCTACAGCCTTTCCAGTGGGTTATTCCAACAGTGGATGGTGTTGAACGTCAGCGCTCCGGTGATTGCGCCCGCCGATACCCCGCGTGCGACCACTGCCGGAAGTTCACGGCGCGGACTGCTGCCTGTTTTGGCTGGTGCAGGAATTGCGCTGCTTTTTGGCGTTCTGGCCTTGCGCGGCGTGACCAGTACCGCCGAACCCTCCCGAACCAGCAGCGCACCAACAGTAACACTCGGTATCGATCTGGCGGCGACACAGCAATCAGTCAACGCAACGAACACAGAGATCGCGCGCCCAACGGCAACGAATACACCAACAGCAACGCGCACGTTCACGAATACCGCCACGTATACGCGCACGCCGACAGCCACCTATACGCGCACACCAACGTTTACGGCAACCGCTACATTCACGGCAAGCTATACGCCGACCATCACGCTCACGCCTTCGCTGACGGGTAGCCCATCGTCAACCTTTACGCCGAGTTTCACGCCGACCTATACCTATACGCCAAGCATTACGCCGACATTCACGGCAACCCTGACACCGACGTTGACGCCAACTTTTACCGCTACCTCCACTGTTAGCCTGACGCCAAGCGTGACATCGACAATAACCGTCACGCCGACGATAGAGCCATTTTTCACGCGCATCATCCCGACGGCGCTCCCGACCAAACCCGTTACGGCTACGCCCAGACCATGATTGATACCGATTTTTGCTGTGGACTCGTCCCCGGTCTGACGGAACTAACGATTGGATCGGGGCGACTGGACTATGGGAATGGGACGCAAAACGCGCTCTGGTTGCGCTGCGATCCAAACGATGGCAAGCATTATAGCAATGCGCAAATTAGCGACTATGCAGGGCTGGCGCGCGCCGATTATCCCTGGCAACCACCCATGCGAATGACCGTTCGTGCGGCGTTTTCACATCAGGCCAGCGCCTTTCGCGGGACAGCGGGCTTTGGTCTGTGGAATCAGCCGATGATGCCGGGGCAGCGCTGGCCTCGATTGCCGCGTGCAGCGTGGTTCTTTCTGGTCGGGCAACCGGGCAAACTCCAGCTAGCGCGCGATGTACCTGGCGCAGGGTGGAAGACCTCCACGCTGGACGCCACCCGTCTGTCGTTTCTGGCGCTTGCGCCGGGTGCGCCGTTGGGGGTGCTGCTGATGCGTAACAAGACCCTCTATAAAAAGCTCTATCCAGCGGCAGAATGGGCGCTCGGCGTGGCGGAAGCAATGGTCAATGTGGATATTACGCAACCGCACACCTATCGCCTGGAATGGACGCGCGCCGGGCTGGATTTCTCGGTGGATGAGCAATTGATTTTGCATACCAGGCGCGCACCGCGTGGACACCTGGGGTTTATCGCGTGGGTCGATAACCAATTTGCAGTTGTGACACCGCAGGGACAATTGGGGTTTGGTCTAACGCCGTTGTCAGAGCCGCAGTGGTTGCGATTGGATTATCTCAGGGTGGAATCTTTATAGAGGCAGATGACCCCCGGCTAAAGCCGAGGGCTAAACTCAAAGAGAGAACGGTAAGCATCGGTTTCTATTGAACGTGTGCAGATGTTGTCAGCGTTGCGCAAACCTTGCTTGTCTCTCTGGTGATTGATACATCTTTGAGTTTAGCCCGGTGCTTCAGCGCCGGGACTGAATATCTTCAAGAGTTTTTAATCACCGCTACCGGGGGTATCAGATGATCCCGAATTGCCACCCGGCACGATAATCCAGAATGGCGGGTGATTCTCTTCCATTGGCGGCGGTACAGCCCCCGGTGCGCCCGTCTTGGCGACTACCGGAACATCGCCTGCCTGTACGCCACCCGTTGGCGTGACACTGACGGCAAGCGTAGAGGCATCGGCGTCTGTATAGAGCCGCAGATAGAATGTCTGTGTGCTGGGGCGATATGCGCCGATGCTGCTGACGCCGAGTCCGAGCCAGTCGCCGCCAAACGGAATATCCGTTCCCGCCGCAAACGAAATCGAGTTAAAGGGTGCGGGGATCGCAACTCCAGTGGTTTCATGACTCAGGTAGTAGACGGCACTGGTATCACAGCGCTGGCTCACTCCATCAATAACGTTTCCATCCCAATCGCCTACGAGGATGCTGACCGAAAAGCCGCAGCCAATACTCGGCAATGCCAGGCTGTAATTCGGCGCACCCGTCGCCAATGTTTTCTTGAGATAGACCATCCCGTTGCTGACACGATATAGCCCGACGCCATCAGCGGTCATGGTGTTATCCCAGCGCCCGGAAATCGGTTGATCGCCCGCCGCGCTGCCCGTTATCGGGAAGATAAAATCAGGCGAACCGCCTGCGTTGTTGTTGATCAGAATGAATTGATCCTGTCCCGCGAACGAGCCATAAATGCCGAGCGTGTCGACACCATCGCCATTCCAGTCGCCCATGACAGGTTTACGCACTGTGCCATCCTGTGGCCCAAACTGGGTATTGAGGTCGGTGCTGCCGGAACTCAACGAGGTACGCAGGTAGAAGAAACTCCCCTGCCCGCTGGTGAGACTGGGGCGATAGAACCCCGGTGTATCCTTGCGCTTTGCCGCCGGAGTGGTAGGTGTGACTCCGGTTTCCACCGCACCTATATCGCAGGTAGCGCCCTGCGGACGAGACGCGCCCCGCTGATCAACAATGACGCTCTGGTTACACCCTCCCGTCGAAGGAATCACATTGATCGCCGGACTGCCAACGTTCGGAACTTGCACGGACGTTTGCCCACCATTCAACCCATACGAACCGAGATTGGGATTGGTCAGATTGGGCAGATCGGAAACGACATAGCCGGAACTGCCCGTGCGATCCTGAATCAGGTTATAGCCCTGCGAGTCGATGTTCCCGGCATAATTTGTGCCGATGGGTGAACTATTACCCGCCAGAATCGAGTTGGAGAGGCGAATGCGCCCATAGGGATAATTGAAAATACCGCCACCTGCGCCGTTTGCGGCGTTATTGCTGGTGATGGTCGAGTGTTTGATCGTGACCGTACCCGACGAATTGTAGATTGCGCCGCCTGCGCGCTGTGTCGCTGTGTTGGCGGTCAGCGTGCAATTGGTGATCGAGAGCGCCCCGTCGTTGTAGATTGCGCCGCCGTTGAGCGTGGCGATATTTCCGCTGAAGGCACAGTTGGTCAGTTGGATTGTGCCGTTGTAGTTATAGATCGCACCGCCGCCCCAACTCACCGTTGCCTGTGCCTGATTGGAGGTAAACGCCATATTGTTTAGCGTCAATACGCTTGAAGGCAGGACAGGCGAATAGAGGATTGCCCCGGCAGCCCCGGTCAACCCGGTTCCGGTAGACAGACCATTGGTCAGTGTCAGGCCGTTGATGGTCATCGGTTCGGAGATGTTGAAAATACGCGAAGTGTTGCCGCCGCTGACGATCAGCAGGTTTGCCCCTGGTCCGTTGATGATCATGCCGTTGTTGGCGATGTTGATCGCCCCGGTGGTGAGCGTGATCATCCCCGTCACGGAAAACACGACTTTATCACCGGGGAAAGCGTTGGCGATAACATAGCGTAGTGAACCGGGGCCGCTGTCTGCCAGATTCGTCACAACATTCGTCGTCGCCCGCGCCGGACGAATCGCCGTCAACGTTGCGATGAGGGCAAAAGTCAGGGTGATTAATTGAATGGTTCGTCGTGTCGTTCTCATGATAAATCTTTCTTTTCAATCAGTTCGACCAGCGTCCGGCGACAGGAAGCAAATTTACCCTGGATTTGCAATGTTGGTACAACGCAAAATAATGTTTATTGTACACCTCAATTGTGGTAGAACCATTCAATCAAACATAACAAGAGGCAAGAGACTGAATTTATGGCAAGTATTGCATACCAGCGGCTTCATAATGAATTGGTCACTAACAGGAAGTTTGACAAGCCGGAAGAGGTGGTCGCATGGCTTGGCGCGGTTCAATCGCAGGACTATGGCGGTGGGAAGTGGGCAGTCGGGTTGCGGTTGAATGGGGTCACGGAGGCCGCAATCGAAAAAGCATGTTCCGATGGGAAGATTTTGCGTACCCATGTCCTGCGCCCGACATGGCATTTCGTCACACCTGCCGATATTCGCTGGATGCTCAAACTCACCGCGCCGCGCATTCACGTTCGGATGAATGTCAACAACCGCAAACTGGAATTGGACGCCGCGCTGTTTGCGAAAACCAATGCACTACTAGCGAAAACATTGCAAGGCGGTAAACAACTGACACGCTCCGAACTCACCAAAATGTTTACACAGGCCGGGATAGATGTAACCAATCTGCTGCGGCTGGGGCATATCCTGAGCCACGCCGAACTGGAGGGAGTCATTTGCAGCGGCGCATGGCGTGGCAAACAGCCGACATGGGCGTTGCTGGATGAGCGCGCACCACAGGCAAAGACACTTGAGCGAGATGAATCCCTCGCGGAACTCGCTCGCCGCTATTTCATCAGTCATGGCCCCGCAACCCTGAAAGATTATGTATGGTGGTCAGGCTTGACCGCTCCTGATGCACGTGCCGGATTGGAAATGGTCAAGGCGCAACTGGAGAGCGAAACAATCGACAGGGAAACCTGGTGGTTCGCGCCGGAGCAAACCCCTGCGATACCAGCCTCTCCCTTTGTGCTTTTGCTGCCGAATTACGATGAATATATCGTGGCCTATACAGATCGGAGCGCGATTTTCGATACAACCCACAACAATAAGCTGGACACACGCGGCAACGTCCTGTTCAACAACACCATCGTCATTGACAGTCAGGTCGTCGGAACATGGAGGCACACTTTCAGGAAAAAATCAGTCGTGATCGAAACGGCGCTATTTCGCAGCCTGACCGATGCGGAAACCGCCGCGCTCAACGCAACCGCCCGGAGTTATGGAAACTATCTGGGCTTGTCCGTTGAGTTTCAGGCGTGATCCGGTTAGCGCTTCATCGGCAGTTTGCGCACCTGTAAATCCGGGCGCAATCTGGTTGTATAGTCGTTCAGCGTCGTTGCAGCATAGAGCGCAATATGCAGCAGATTCTCGAAAGAGCTATTCAGAAACAGCGTAATCCCGCGCGAGGAATACACCCACTCGCCAGCGGGCATTTCCAGTAATCCATGATGCCAGTCCAGTTTTGCGGCTGGCTCGGATAACTCATCCAGTAACGATTTAAGATTGCCAGCGATCTCAGGATAGGCGGCACTGAACAATACAGCACGCCCTTCCTGATAGCTCACACGCGCCCGGTCATAGCCAACCAGCACGACAGGTATAAACGCAGAGCGCACCCGACTATCGCCCAGATTCCAGAACGCCGCTTCCGAAAAATCCAGCGGCGGGCGTTCCAGCAAAAGCGCAGGCGTGCATGTCTCGTTGAATCCGCGCCAATGGGTGAAACTTCGCTGGATGATCATCTCCCGAATTGATGTGCATTCACTCGATTGAGCCATCGTTCCTCGCTTTCATCAGACCGCTTCAATCTGCGGGTCAACTGGTGAGGGTGATTTTTTACCGGACTTTTTGCCCTGTGGTGTGCCGCCGATACGGGCAACATCGCCGTGAAAATAGGCTTCTTGTGCATTACGGACGCCAGTAATCGAGATCATCTGTTCCGCTTGCGCTTTGGCGGGGTAAGTCGCCGGGTCTACATCCGGGACGCTGGCCTTCTCATCATAATAGGGGCCTTCTACCTCCTGGCGCAGTTGTGGTGTGATCTTGACAGTAGGCCGGACGTTTTCGGTGAAGAAGTCGCACATCCCCTCAATGAGCGTGTTATAGCGGCTCGTCTCCCCTTTGTTATAGAGCGAGAGGGCATAGGCTTCAAAATCGGCATGTTTGAGCAAATGGATATATTCGTGGATGCAGGTATGGAACAACGTCCACATGCTTTTCCGGTTTTCGGCCTGATCCTTGCTCTTGAACAGTTGCAGGTTGATTGTCCCGCCGCCCTGCGTGCCTTCCCAGCCGATGTCAATTTCCAGCATCCTCTGGATTTTTTCGGGACTATCGACGAACGAGGCAACAACCGGGGCAAGCAGCGCCCTCTCCTCGGTGCGTGATGGAACAGCGGAATGGGCGTCATTGATTTCGGTGCAGTTATTTTCGATCAGATAGATGACGCCTCGTGTGGCCTGCCCCAGTTTTTCCGGGTCCGTCAGTTTGCCGACACTCTTCTCTTCTTCTTCCCACTGATCCATCAGATTGCCAGCGGCGTGGGTCAGCTTCGGCCCTTTGGCATAGGAGCCATAGAGCGCGTCGGTGACATCTTTGGCTGCGCCTGCCGCACCCTCCATCGTACTCCATTCGTGCAGGTTTTCTTTTTTGTCCTTGTCGGTGGCACGTAGCGGCGCTTTATCTGCATAGAGTTCCTTGTGCAGCAAAGGGACAAGTTTATCCATACGCGCCTGAATTTCGGCGGCGTAATGCTTATCGTTGACTTTTTCCTTGAATTTGGCAGATTCTCCGCTGCTGCTGCCATGTGGAACCATCGCATCATTAACATTTTTACGATCTGCGGCGCTCAGGTCGCGCAGGCCTTTCTTCGGGTCTGCCGGGTCGAAGGTGGCATTATCAATATAGGGTTGGCGCGTCCCGAATATCTCGCGGAATTTATCGCTGGTCGCCTTGTCGAAGACGCCTGACGCTGGCGCCAGCCCTTTATCGGTCTGGAACTGCATCAGGCCTTTTTTGGTTTCATCCTTGAAAATGCCATCGACGCCATATTGCTGAAGGATATAGCCCATGTCGTGCAGCCCTTGCTGCATCTTGGTGACAGCCAACCCTCTATCGCCCCATTTCAGGACTTTTGTACCCGCGTTAATCTCGTCCATCGTCTTGTCGTTTTCAAAGCGGGCAGAGGATTTTTCGGTGGGCGCGCCTTCTGCCCCACGCTCATTTGTCGGAGTGTAATCAAATTTTTCGCGTTCTTCACGCTGTAAAACCTGATGGCGGGCAATCTGGTTGCCGCTACGTTGTTGGAGGCTCAGGATTTGCTGCTGTTCCGCCCGGAGAGGAGTTTGAACGAATGGCGGCTGTTTCTCTGGCTGTGCCACAGATTTTGGGGCAGATGGCGCTTCCGTCTGCGCGAGCGTTCGCTCTTGTCGAACTCGTCTCATGGGCTTGTTCCTTCCAGCACTATCGACTGTGATTTAATATACAGGAATTTGAAAATCCGTGCATGGGGTTGGAAATATTCCGGAGTAAGATATTTTTCCTATTAAGGAAAAATCCAAAAATGCTCCCATTTTCTCAGGTTAGCTCTGACCTTGCGCCCGTGATTGTGGCGTCTCCGACGATCCGCTCTGGTACAACGCTGTTGCAACGGCTGTTGTGTTCGGCGTCCAATGCGATTATCTATGGCGAAAACGTCGCGCAGGATGTCGAACTTTTTGCCAATATCTATCTCTCCAAAGCCACTGTCTACGGCGCGAATCAGGCACGATTCGACTCCACGCGCGCCAATGTTGTCGAACATGGCAGCGATGAATGGATGATCGACCTCATCCCGGATTTGCAAGGCTATCTCAATGCCATCGGGCAGAGTTGTTTTGGCAGTCTGCACTATTGCCGGGACTATGCCCGTGAGCAGGGTTGTAACGTTTGGGGGTTCAAATATCCGGGCTGGAAGCCGGGGACACTATTTCTCATGCAACAGATATTCCCGCAAGCGCGCATCGTCTACATTTACCGGGATATTCTGGCCTGTGCGCGCTCGGCAAAGGCATGGCTTCCGGTTTGGGACGATGCGGAACTGATGGGCTTTTGCGCTGAATGGGCAGAAAATCTCGGCTACGCCCTGAATCTCAGGACAAACCCCAATTTTCTATTCCTGAAATTTGAGGATTTCGTTGCCAATCCTGCTGCTTCAATTCAGCAAATTGCGGCGTTCACAGGAGCGGAAGGGATGCAGGAACGTGTTTTCCAGAAGAAGATCAACACTTCCTCAAACGACGCAACGCCATACCGCGACCCAACGCCGCTCACCGATACCGAACTGAGCATTGTTGAGCAATATACCGGAGCGTTACGTAGCCAGCTTTATCCGCAAGCATCGTGATATTTGACAGGCTGACCCAACACCACAAACGGTTAAAGACGCATCTAATCCCGCCGCTAAAGCAGCGGGCTAAACTCAAAAACAGGGATGCAGGCGCGAGTTTCTATCAAAAATATGGGGATATTGTCAACGCTGTGGAAGTGTTGATTTCTTGTCGGGCAGTTGCACTATCTTTGAGTTTAGCCCGGTGCTTCAGCGCCGGGTCTTTTGATTACATCCCCTTCAACGGATCGGGTTTATTGAGATATTTCGTGCGGATGGTGGCAATCTTTGCGTAGTCTTCGGCAGAAAGCAACCCCCATAGCTGCGTTGGTTCAATGATCCGATCCGTCCCGGTTTCGGCATAGCGTCGCAACCAGACGAAAAACGCCCGTTCGCCAATTGACGCGCGGATTTCCTGTAACATCTGTGCGCCGCGCAGATAGACCGCATTCACATAGAGGCGCAATTGAGTGAAGTCATAGACGCTCGAATCCACTGCGCCAGTCGGCTTATACTGCTCAATGCGCCATTTCCACCACCAGCTTACCAGTTCGGGGTAACGCTCTTCGAGGTAGATGACTTCGCTATAGATGGCAAACGTTTCATCCATGTACGGGTGCATCGCCTGTTCATCTCCGACGCTGGAATACCACCATTGATGCGCCATCTCGTGCGCGGTGATGAGCGTCAGCCAGCTATCGGGCTTGCCTTCCCAGAACTTCGTGAACCAGTTCGTGCTGACGAAAAACAACCCGCTGAACTCCATTCCATCAGGAAAATCGGCTTGTACAACTGCGATCCGTTTGAACGGCGAAGGGCCGAACAACCGTGTGTAAATCTCGTTGGTCTCTTTGGCAGTAGCGAGAGCATGGGCTGGGGAATCATTGCCCGCCAGCACCGCAAACCGATACAGATCAATCGTCACGCCGTCGTTCGTCACAACCGATTGTTTGATGAACGAATCACTGACGCTCAGTGCAAAATTGCGTCCGCGTTCCAGATTGATCTTCCAGTGTGTCGCGTCAACGCGCTGTACTGTCCCCGGCGCGGCGACTTCCAGACGGGATGGATTATTTACTCCATTAACCTGAACATTCACCGCATAATCCGCAATATCAGTGACGCGCGTTTCCCCAATATTCCAGCTATGCGGAATGACCCACTTCCTGTCGATCCAGGGTGCGAGAGTCGGCAGCCAGTCCCCAAGATTGGTTTGCCGCTCGGAGAAGCCAAAATAACCGAATCCACCTGCTGCCCCTTCCGGGATTTGAGGGATATTCAGCCGAAAGCCCATCTGAACCCGCACAGAACACCCCGGTTGCAGCCCTTCTTTCAGGATCACATCCAACTGTGTCCCCGTCAGTTTGTAATCGGTACTGGCGGGTTCGCTGCTCAGAGATGTTAGAAAGAATGTATTTTTCGTATCGCCCAGCGGGATATAAAATGCCAGCCGATCCAGCGCCTTTCCGGTTATGTTTTTATAGCTGGTGGTGAGCGTAGCGGTCAGCGTATGTTTGGGCAATTCCAGCGCCACATCGCTATCATAGCGCAAGCCCTGCGCCGTCGTGTCACAACTGCTGGCTGTGGTAGCTGTCGGTGCAAGCGCGGTAATTCCAATATCCGGCGCAGATTGGGTAATGGCAGGCGGGATAATCGCGTCTCTGGTAGGGATAGACGCGGGCATATTACAGCCCGCACACGCTATCACGAGAAACGTTATAATCATCTTTCGCCAAAAAATATGTCGGTCTATGGATGAAATGCAGTTACCAGACACCAGCACGTTCGACCTTTCCGGCACACACTATGAAATCGGCTATCACATCGGGCAGCAGAGCGAACTCTTCACCCTGCCAGCGTGGTGGCCTGAACCACCGGCATTAAACTTCGCCCATGCCTGCGCGCGGGAGATTACCGCATTTCACCCGAACCTGCTGGATGAACTCTATGGACATGCCGATGGACAGGAGCAGGATTACGATCACCTGCTGCGCATCCTTTGCCGCTATCGGCTGGGCGGGCGACCCGTGAGCGTCCCGGAACAAGGGGGCTGCACCTCGCTGGCATGGCGCGCGCCCGATGGTCATCTGCTCGTTGGGCGCAACTATGATTTTTACCCGATTCAGCGCATTCGGCAACGGATTCGGCTCGCACCACAAGGGACATATGCAACGATAGGAATGCGCGGTTCTGTTCCCTGTGGGCGCTACGATGGCGTCAATCATGCCGGATTATTTTGCAGTTTGCATATTGTGTTAGCTGAAAGGATGGATACCGTACAACCCGGCATCCCCTTTCATCTGATCCCGCGCATCGTCCTCGAAACCTGCACTAACGTGAGCGAAGCGATCAACGTCTTGCTGGATATGCCACATATTCACAGTTTCAATTATCTGGTAGCCGATGCTGAGCAATGTGCCGTTGTGGAATGTCATTCGGAGCGCGTCCGTATTGTCTACCCGGAAGATGGCCTGCTCACTGTCGGGAATTTTTATCAACACCCGGATATGCAGCCCTTGCAGCGCAACCGTCGCCAGCAATACAGCAGGGATCGGATAGCTTATCTGCGTTCACGGGCATGGGTACAGGACGATAGCTGGCAGTCGATCCAGACCGCGCTCACCGATCACACATCGCACGTTTGCGGACACACTGGCGGGCATACAACGCTGTGGAGCGCAATGGCCGATTTGACAACGCGCCGCATTGCCTACACTACTGCTGCGCCGTGCCACGTTCCCCATGCCGATGTAGAGTGGCCTGCTATAATCAACGGCTATGCAACCCAAACGAACCCTTGATCCGATCCTGTCGCTGCTTGTTCTGGCGCTCGTCATTATAGTTATATTTGCGATCATCCTGACCGTGCGCGAATATACGGCGGTACGCGCCGAAGAGGTGCGTGCCGAAACGCGCGCGGCTATTGTCGCCTATAACACGACCAAAATGGCCGCAACGCCGCTGATCATTCCGACACAGCCACCATTGCCGCCAAGCTGGACAATCCCGCCAAGTTCAACGATCACCAAAACGCCAACGGCATTGCCAACGGATACGCGCACGCCAACGCGCACCTATACCCTTACCGCCAGTTTCACGCCAAGTAACACGGCGACATTCACGCCGACGATTACCTATACGCCAAGCCGAACACTGACACCAACATTTACCGCTTCTCCGTTCGTTCCACCCACCGCGACCAGGCAACTCCCTGCCGGAGCGCCCCCACCAGCCGCCGCTATTTCCAGCAATAATTATGATATTTTCAATATCTTGCTGCTTGGTGGCGATGCACGACCCGGCGAAAAACTCTATCGCACCGATACGTTGATGATCCTCTCTATCAACCGCACGACACATACAGCGGCGTTGCTTTCGATCCCGCGTGATATGTACGTGTACATCCAAAAGCACGGTTATGATCGGATCAACACGGCGCTGGAATATGGCGAACTGATGCGCTGGCCTGGCGGCGGGATCGATTTACTTTCCAGCACCCTGACCTATTATCTGGGCATTCCGATTCACCGTTGGGCGCGCATCAATTTCACCGGATTCAAGCAGATCATCGAAACGATTGGCGGCATCGACATCGCCAACGACTGCCCTCTCTCCGATTACCGCTTGATCCCCGGCAGGCAGGAAGGCGTCGAGGCCAATTATCGCTGGTCAACGTTACCCGTCGGGACGTATCATTTCGGCGGGATCGACGCGCTCTGGTATGCCCGTTCGCGCTACACTACCAGCGATTTTGACCGCGCGCGTCGTCAACAGCTTGTGCTGCGTGCTATTTATCGAAAAGCGACAGCGGATGGCTTGCTGTCAAAATTGCCCTCGCTCTGGGGCGACCTCATCAAGATTGTGGATACGAACCTGAATCCGGGCGATATTGCCGGGTTGCTGCCGCTGGCCTCGGAAATCGACGCCACCCGCCTGAAAAGCTATGTCATCAGCCCGCCTATTGTTTCCGATTCGATCACGCAAACCGGCGCGGCGGTACTCATCCCCAACATGGCGGCATTGCAAGCGCTGATGGTGCGGTTTTATACGCCACCAACAACAAACACAACCTATACCGAAAAGCCGACCATCGAAATCTATAACGCCAGCAATCACGAGGATTGGGATCAGGTCGCGGCCTCGCGCCTGGCATGGGAAGGGTTCATTCCGGTTTTGCGCGGCGAATGGACGAATGAAGAAGACCCGCCACGTACCAACCTGTACGACTTTACAGGGAAGGCCAAGCCTGCCAGCCTGACCACGCTCAGTCGCATTTTCGCGCTGCGCAACTATCAGGTGCAGCAAGCGCCCGACCCAAATGCGAATACCGATTTCCGCCTGATCATCCGTGATGATTATGTAAGCTGCACGTACAAATCCGGGAATTAATCCGATCCGCTCGGCAATGTACGCGCTGGTCAACCGTCCTGCGTCGTCAGGTAATTCGTACTATCATAAATAACGGGAATTAAACAATCCGGGATGAAGGATAGTGACGATGCGTGGCGCAAATGTGCGACGGTTATTTTTTATTGTACTGGTGATGTTGTTGGCTGGTTTGCAGGCACGTCCGGGGGTTGTCCATTCACAGACCACCGAGACGCTGCCACCTGTAGTCGTGGAAGCCCTGCCCATCGCGGGCGAGGAATTGGCGCTCACTGATCCTGTTACGCTCACGTTCGACCAGCCGATGGAACGTGGCAGCATCGAAGCCGCGTTGACCTTCACACCGAAACTGCCCGAAAACGCGACGTTGATCGGGCAATGGAAAGACGATCTATCGGTTGACCTGAAACTTCAGGAAGGTTGGCCTCGCAACGTCCAATACACCGTCACCGTCGGCAAGGCGGCACGTTCGCGCGACGGCCTGGCGCTGGAAGCCCCGTATGAATTCAGGTTTCGGACGCTCGGCCCGCTGAAGGTCGGCTCGGTGAACCCGGAACCAGACAGCGAAAATGTCGCGCTGTTCGGGTCGCAGATCATCATCAATTTCAACCGTTCGATGTTCCCTGTCACTGTCGATGAGGATTTATCCAAAAAACCCTCGCCAATCCGCATTGCGCCGGATATTTCCGGTGAAGGGCGCTGGGTGAACGCCTCGCTCTATTCCTTCACGCCTTCGCAACCGCTCCCGCCGAACACGACCTATACCCTTACCACCACGCCCGGACTGACTGCCGCCGATGGCGGAACGCTTGAAGCAACCTATAGCTGGAAGTTCAAGACTGCTCCTCCCGGCGTAAACAGCATCAGCTATCTGGTTGGCAGTTATGAAACCGACCATGATGATGACCGCAAGGGATTCAGGCCAGACGTTGGCATCATCGCCAAATTCAGCAACCCGATGACTGACCACGCCGGAATCCAGAAGGCGACTTCGCTGATCGATGACAGAGGTGTAGCCATTTCCGGTGCGTTTTTCTGGTCGAAGACGGATACCCAGCTAACATTCAAACCCCATTTTCCGTTGCGCCCGGCTACCCAATATACATTCACAATTGAAGCAGGGGTGATTTCGGTCAGTCAGTCCACTACGTTTCGCACGCGCCCGCCGTTGTCTGTGGATCATCTGTCATTTAATTATGATGGCTTCATTCGTTCGATTCGGTTTTCAGATTCTCCTATCCCGGAATCTCTGTATGGTCGCATCAGCATCAGCCCTGATCCGGGATTCTATCTGGAAGATTCACCCGATGGAGATTCCTATGAAATCCACTACGACAAGGAAAAGATAAAACCGGGCGCAGAATATACGCTCACCATCAAAAAGGGCGTGCTGGATTCATTCGGCAACCCGATGTCCGAAGATTACGTCCGAAAGTTCGTCATCCCGAACCCGCCGACGCCGATGCCCAACCCCACCGGCACAGCCCCGGATGAGACTGATACAGGTACGGTGACTCCGGTGATCAACAGCGACCTGATGCTCACGGGCAACCAAAACCCGCAAACCAGCCTCGCGCTGCGGATTGAAGGAAATCCAACGGTTCGGGTCTCGATCTATCATGTTTCCGGCGCGGAACTTTCTACCGAACTCATGAGCAGCCAGCTTGATCCCTGGCGGGCGAC
>CAYSOC010000029.1:0-4763 GCA_964432445.1 uncultured Anaerolineaceae bacterium | reverse complement strand
TCCCGTGCTGCCTCCTGCGCCCTGGGTCAAGCCGGATCATCTGGTGCAAACATGGACGCGGAAATTTGTGGGGAATAAATATCCTTCCAAAAAGGATAAATGGGGCAATTCCACCGGGTCGGTTGCGGTTGTGCCATTGCTGGAAAAGGGTGGAAAACTGCCGTTGGGGATGTATTGGATCACCGTAGAAGCATCGGGCAGCCAAATCATGTGGCAATATGCGCTGGCGGTGACAACCACCAATCTGACCATCAAGCGCGCGCCCCGCGAAACGCTGGTCTGGGCGACTGATCTGGTCACGAGCAAACCTGTCCCAAATACCAAAGTCAGTATTTATAGTCATGGGAAATTCATCGCCAGCGGGTTTACCGATAGCAAGGGCGTCTACATCGGGCGCTTCAACCTTCCTGCCTCGCATGTTCGGGTAGACTCCTATTCGGAGGAATACTATTCCGAGGCGTATTACACAAAGCGGGAATTTGCTGACTACATCACGGTTGTCGCAGAAGGCGCGAATACGTTTGGCGCGTGGTATAACAGCGACAACTATGAAATGGCTGTTGTTGGCGGCTATCTGCACACCGACAGGCCGCTATACCGTCCCGGCGATACTGTCTATTTTCGCGGCATCCTGCGTGGCAAATTCGATGTTACCTATACACTCCCACAGGAAAAAACGATCAAGGTGCGCGCAATTCAGAACAGCGCAGAAAACGCAAAGCGCAAGGAAATGGGCGATGACTACTATTATTACGGTTTGGATCGGGATACTATCCCATCCATCTATGAAGCCACCCTCCAGCTTTCGCCATATGGGACGTTTGATGGCTCATTCGTCATTCCAGCGGATGCGCCTTCCGATGATGTAGTCACGCTCTATTCCAAAGCGGGCGAAATCTATTTTAGCGTGCGCGAATTCCGCATCCCCGAATATGAAGTCAAGGTGACGCCCGAACAGCCCACCTTCTATATGGATCAGAATACCAGCGCGACAGCCAAAGCCTCCTACTACTTCGGTGGTGCAGTAGGCAATGCCAATGTCGAATGGCGCGTCACCAGTTCACGCAGCTATTTCAACTATACCGGGCCGGGTTCGTACAGTTTCTACGATAGCGCCTGGTACAACCGCAGCTATCCTTATGAACCTGACCAACAGACTGAAGGAAATGGCGTTACCGATGCAAACGGCGTCTTCAAAATCAACGTTGAAAAACTTATCGACACGGGCATAAAAGAAACCAATCCGCCGCGACGGGTGCGGATTCAGGCCAGCGTCCGCGATGAATCCGGGCAAACCATCACCGGGACAACCAGCATGATCGCGCATTCCAGTTCGGTATATATCGGCGCGGATACCGATGGTTATTTCGTTCCATTCGGGCGAAACGGCACGGTCAAATTGATTACCGTCTCGCCGGATAGCCAGCCTGTCCCGAATCAGAAGGTGAAGGTAGACCTTATCCGCAGGCTTTGGAAGTATAACGAAGACACCCGGAAATGGTATTCTGAAGAGGAAGAGTTCGCAGACACGACCCGGACCGGAGCCGATGGCACGGTGCAATATGTCTGGAAGGCTACAAAATCCGGCTACTATCAACTGCGTTTCAGCGTCGTTGATCCCGTCGGACGTACTTCCAGCACAACCACATGGCTCTACGTCACAGATCGCGGGATGACGCTTCCGGGATGGACACGCGGCGATGAGGAAAATGACTATTATTATGACGCAAATATCTTCAGGCCGACGGAACATCTTCAGGCCGATAAATCTCTCTACAAGCCGGGAGAAACCGCCAAAATTCTGATCCCTGCGCCATTTGATCGTCCGGCGACAATGCTTGTCACTGCCGAACGCAACCAGATTTTGCACTATGATGTGATTACGACAAGCAGCACACCACAAACCTATGAACTCAAAGTGACCGATGGGTATGCGCCGGATATGTATTTCACGGCGCTGGCTATTGCTCCCATCGACAGCAAACACCCACTACCGGACTGGCGTCTTGGGCAAACCTTCTTCGGCGTTGTACCGACTGCACGCTATCTGAATGTCACGGTCAAACCACGCCAGACCACCGCCAAACCCGGCAGTAAAGTCGATGTGGATGTTCTCGTAACAGATCGGGATGGAAAGCCCGTCAGTGCCGAAGTTGGCCTCTCGGTGGTAGATAAGGCAGCGTTGGCGCTAACCTCACCAAACAGCTTTGCGCAGAAGGACACTTTCTTTCCTATCGAAGATTATGTGGACGACTGGCGCTGGCAGTATAACCCGATCAGTGTGGAACTTTCTTCGTATGCCTTGCAGGAACGTCTGGTCATGCCACCGAGACTGGATGGGGGAGGTAGAGGCGGTGCGCTCCAGCCGCCGAGCGATTCCAGCGGCGAACTACAAATCCGCAAGGACTATAAAACAACGCCGCTCTGGATGCCGCACCTTACTACAGACAAGGATGGCAAGGCTACGGCAACGGTTGACGTGCCAGATAACCTCACCACATGGACGATAGATGCGCGTGCCGTCACGCTCACAACGCAGGTAGGCGAAGGCACATCCGAATTTATGTCCACTCTGCCTCTGATTGTGCGTCCGGTTGCGCCGCGCTTCATGGTGGTTGGCGATCAGCTTGAACTGTCCACTGTTGTAAACAACAACACGGGCAAAGCGCAAACGCTGAAAGTCACCTTGCAGGCCAAAGGCGTCATCCTCTCCGACCCGCCAACCCAGACTGCACAGGTCGCTGATGGTGGGCGTGTGCGTATTGTGTGGCATGTCACGCCGGAGCAAAACGCCACAGGCGCAGATTTGACCTTCATCGCGGTGGGCGACGGCGCACAGGACGCTGCCAAACCGATGCTCGCAACGGGCAAGGATGGCACGATTCCGATTTACCGATTCGTCGCTACGGATGTTGTTAACATCAGCGGTTCGATGCGTTCAGGCGGCAGTCAAACGGATGTGATCGCTATCCCATCCCGGTTCAAGGAAGCGAAGGGGCAATTGACCGTCCGCATCGATCCGAGCATTGCGGCCTCGACACTGGATAGCCTGGATTTCCTGCGAAACTTCCCGCATCAGTGCAACGAACAGACGACCAGCCGTTTCCTGCCGAATCTCTACACGTTGCGCGCACTGCAATCGCTCGGTCAATCGCAGCCCAAACTCGAAGCCGATTTGAAATTCGCGCTGAATGATGGTCTGAAGCGCCTGACGGATAGCCAGAACAAGGATGGCGGCTGGGGCTGGTGGCCCGGTCAGGATACCGATGATTACATCACTTCCTACGTTTTATTCGGGTTGACGCAGGCCAGGAAATCAGGATACAGCATTCCGGATGACATGATCGCGCGCGGCGTGGAATATATCCGGGGCAAGATCACGCCCGTGACGATCAGTATGAGTAACTGGATGCTGAACCGTCAGGCGTTCCTGATCTATATGCTGGCAGATGCGGAAATCACCGCTGGTAACGATGCCGCAGTCTATGCGGCACTCTCTGCCCGTCGCCCCAGCATGAGTTTCGGAGCAAAGGCCTATCTCCTGATGGCCTATCTGAAGCGCTTCCCGAACGACCCTGCCATCAAGGATTTATTGACCGATCTGGAATCCCGCGCAAAACTGAGCGCCAGCGGCGTCTCGTGGCAAGAAGGTTACGCCGATTGGTATAACTGGGGCAGCGATGTCCGTTCTACGGCGCTGGCGATTGCGGCACTGGTGCGCGCCCGCCCGGATTCGCCACTGCTCCCGAACGCGGTGCGCTGGCTGATGGCGGCACGTAAGGCGGATTACTGGTCAACCACGCAGGAAACAACGTGGAGTTTGCTGGCGCTCACCGATTACATGCTGACAACGGGCGAACTCAAGGGGAATTACAGGTTTACGGTAACGTTGAATCGTAAACCCGCCGGAAGTGGCGCGATTACGCCGGAGAACGTCCGCACAACGCAAACCATAAACGCGCAGGTGCAAGACTTGCTGACAGATCGCCCCAACCGCATGACGATCACCCGTGACGATGGCGTCGGAGCGCTGTACTATGCCGCAACGCTGAAGATGCTGCTGCCAGCCGATCAGGTGCAATCTGTCGCGCGCGGTGTGGAAGTCCAGCGTACCTATACCGATGATAAGGATCATTTCATCAAGACTGCCAAAGTTGGTGACCTGATCAATGTTACGCTGACCCTGACCGTGCGCGATGAGGCCCGTTATGTCGCGCTGCAAGACCCGATTTCTGCCGGAACAGAAATCGAGAACCCATCGCTCCTGACCAATGTCGGGAGAACCCGCGTTGGACGCCTCGATGTGGATCGATCAAGATACTATTACTATGGGTGGTGGTATTTCGATCACCGCGAGTTCAAGGATGAAGAGGCACGTTTCTATGCCAATTATCTCCCGGCAGGAACGTATTTCTTCAAATATCAGGTGCGTGCAACTCTGCCGGGAACGTTCCAGTTGATGCCAACAACCGCGACGGCATTCTACGCGCCGGAATGGTTCGGGCGAACGGGCGGTAGCGTGTTCACGGTGACGGAGAAATAGGCAATCCGGTGGCATTGGGAAAGCATACGGGAAGATAACCCTACACTGAATCCCTCTCCGCAGGCGATTTACAGTCCGACACTTAACACATTGACCCCACCCTAAATCCCTCCCCGCCAGCGAGGAGGGACTTCCAAACCTTCTCCGACTGGCTCCTTTCCCCGCAGGCAGGGAAAGGGCCGGGGATAGGGGGCAATCGCCCCTTCCAGCGCCGGGTCTG
>CAYSOC010000028.1:0-48123 GCA_964432445.1 uncultured Anaerolineaceae bacterium | reverse complement strand
GCAAAATCAGTACCATGATCATGGCGTTGATGGACGAATATTATGCGACAGATACTTCTCAGAAGCAGAAAGACAGTGTGCGCCATCGGCATTCCAAAGGCATTATTGTGGGTGGTGTTCCTTTCGGTACGGTGCGCAACGATAAAGGATTGCTGTGTCGTTCGACACGTGGGGCATGGCTGTTACCAGATGGGGTCTACATTCGAGGTGATTTGAATGATCCACCTCCCGCCGAAGGACTCATTTGGCGTGGCTTTGCCGATGCTGCCCAGCGTTGTCTCGAACTCTTTGCTGAAAATCGCTTTGGACGGCGCAAAATTGCCATTACCCTCAATATAGAAGGGTATCGCTACCAAAACGTGCATGGTCAATTGCAACTCTTCAAAGCGGATGATGTCCGGCGCATCGCCGCCAATTGGGTCGAATACGGCGGTGCGCTCCTGTTTGGTCGCGCCCGCAGCCGTCGCGCCAGAGACATCCATCCCGAAACGGTTACCCTGATCCCGGAACGTGCCATTTTTGATGTCGAACTTTGCTATCGCGTCGGTGAGGTTCGCCTGCAGCGCACTCGTGATGTCAAGCGCAGCCCGGAAAATGCCGTCCGGCTGGATGCGTCAATCTATCCGCTCACGAAACTGGTTTACTGTGCGCATTGCGAACAACTTGTCCAGAATAGCGAAAAGCACCTGCGGCACAGTTATCTCACGGGCAAGACGGGCAACAAGCCGGAAGCACGGCGTATCGTCACGATACGGAACGCCGTTGCGGGGCTACCCGCCGCTCGGTGAATGCCGAATTACTGGAACGCGACTTCCTGCTCCTCCTCGAAAGTCTGACCGTTAAGCCGGAAGCACTGCCCCTGCTGGCACAAGCCGTGGAACACTTCAACAAACAGCACCAGCAGGAGGATACTCGCACTCTGATTCAATCTGAGATCGCCCATTGGCGGCAGCGCGCTCAGAATGCGGATAAGCTCTTTGGCAAAGCACGAATTAGTGAAGACGAATGGCGCAAAATGCTGGATGAAGCGGAACACGAGATTGCACACCTGCAATCCCAGGTTGCTCATCAGTATGAAGCAGAAGTGGCGTTACGCCTGACTATGGAGATGGTTGCCAACCTCGTTGAAAACTGGAACAAAGCCAATCACGAAAATCGACGCACGATGGCTAGTGGCTTGTTTGAATATCTGGTCTATGATCTCGACAGACAGCAAATCACGGACTTCAAACTCAAGCCCTGGATTGAACTGCTGATGCAGCTCAAAGTCACCCTGGGCGATGATCCAGATCCTGACAATAATCCCAACAACCCTGATGGTGAAGGCAATTCTGACGATGGGAAACAGAGGGTAGTCTGGTGCGCCAGAAGGTATTGGTGCAGTAGCAAAGGAAATATATGAGTCAAAGTTACCAGCAGGACAGCTAACACTGTTTTGAATAGAGTGGGTTGATTGGGACGAGCAGAGTCCATCACATCTTCGATGGATTCTATTATGTGCAGCGTTTCCCTTGTAGGCGATGGTTTATCGAGGAGCGCCAGGCCACAGCTAATCCCCACGAGGAACAGCACGAAGAGAATGTATTTCGGCAAGTGTCGCGGCATGGTATTAAAGACGCGAAAGGGTGCTGAATACGAAAAAAGCCATCATCTGCCCAAAGAAAATAGCTACAGCGGTAACGATACTCAGCGCCCCCCATGCCACTACCGTCCACACCCAGTATCCGAAAAAATGCTGGGATACAGCGCCACTTTCATTATTTTTCTTTTTGCTAGACATCCCGCTCAAGTGGATTTGTGTTATCCAATTCAAGACCCAACCAAAAAGGGGGAACAGTATCAAAAGCAAAACAATAGCAGTTGCTCCTCCATCGCGCATCAGGTTATTAGGGATGGATATTATCGGAACTATAGCAAGAAGACACAGCGCTACCACAGCCATCCCGCCAAGCGTGAGGCTGTCGACTTGCCAGTTGGTTGCTGCCGCATAGCCGCGTTCAATCATCTCTTCGTTGCGGTTCCGTAGAAAGGAATAGCAAATCACGCCCGTCAGAACAACAGGCCATGTCATCCATACCCCTACAACGCCAAACGGTACAACCAGCGATACCAACCCCGCTGCCAGCGCCAACAGGAAAATGAAACGCCGGGAGAATAGCCGTTTGCGCCCGATCCAGATCGCACCGCCTGCACCCAGCGCTACACAAATCAGCGTCATCACCAGAACAATTCGACTGAACGTCACCCCTGTAATGTTGTACCAGAGCGCTATCGCCACTGCCGCACAACTAGAGATCGCGCCTGTAATCATCCAACTCAGCCTGTTCCAATCCTGTTGTTCACCTAGTTGGAAAGCATAGCGATAGACCTGTCCCAGAAGATATTGATGTATCAGCGGCAATGGCGGAATCAGGAACGCCAGCGCAATCGTGATCAGTGTGCTGAATGGCGAAGCCGGATGTGTGGGGCGTATCTCATTAAGCGACGAACCTACAGAGTCATAACCATATCGCATTGCTTCATATGGCACAGGTTGTACATCGAAAAGCGTCAGGCCACACATGATCACGATGATGGCTATCACATACAGAACAAATTTCGGCGAGTGTTGCGGCACGATACACACTTCCTAGCGCTGTAAAATGAACAGAAAATAGGTATAAGCGAAGGTTTGCCCGCCGAAGGCACATACTGCTACCGCGAGGCTGGAAGAAATCCAGAAAAAGGATGATCCAAGCCAAACCCAAAAATATCGTTCAGGTTTGCTCACCGCTCCACTATCGGCTGTCGTGTTTTTCTTTTTGGTTGCCAGATCGCGCAGACGATACCGCATCAACATACTGGCAAACTGCGAGAAAAGGAGAAGCTCAAGAATCACTAAACCGATGCCAATAGCTTGTATAGCACTACCAGACAACATCCGACCAGGAACGAACATCACAAACATACAGGCCACAACGCCAAACAGCGCTATACCGACCAGCCCCAATACGAGGCTATCTACCTGCCAGCGCGTCAACCCTTCATAGCTCTGTTCAATTCTGAGTTCGATTTCCCGTCGAAAATGAATATAGGCCATCACCCCTGCCAGCACTATCGGCCATGTTATATACACGCCCACAACACCAAATGGAACAATCAGCGACACCAATCCTGCTGCAATTGACAGCCGAACCGTGAACTGTTGTGAAAAATCACGCTTGCGCGCAATCCAGATCGCGCCGCCAACACCGCAAATCAGACAAAGCAGCGTCATTGGCGCGACGATTCCGATAAATGTGATATTCCGATTTGCCAGCCAGAGGGCAATCGCTACTCCGGCACAAGCCGAAATGATCACTGTGACAGCCGAACTCAGGCGATTCCAGCCCATGTATTCTCCGGGCTGGAACGCATAGCGATAGACCTGCGCCAGCAGCCACTGATGGATCAATGGCAGCGGCGGAATCAGGAACGTCACCAGAATCACCAGTAGCGTATTCGGCAAGGGTGGCGGCTGCGACGGGCGAATCAGGTTCATCGTTTCTTCGATGTTTCCCGGTGTGGTACTCGGAGCCGTTGATTGATTCGGATAGTTTTTGACAAGCCCTGCACCAATGAAAAGCACAACAAACCAGATTACCCACACTACTGCCTTCTTGCAGTGTCCGCGCATCTTATGGTCCATTCCAAGGAAGCAATCGTTTAGCAGGTTCGACGATCAAGGTCTGGAACCAGCTATGTGCCTGCAACTGCATCATGAATACCAATACTGAACAAGCCCCTGCCGCGATCCCCCATGATACCGAGTGTATGAATAGAGAAGTAACCCACGCTCGCCCGCGAAACAACCCTGATTCCAGTACATCGCTGTTTTTCTTCTTGATGACCATTCGCCCCAACCGCCGCGAGGAGAATTTATACATACCAAGCAGTGCAATACCAACTGCCAGAAGAAACAGGGGAAAAACTATAACAAATCCACTCGAAGCGAAAAACATCCACCCAAGCGGAAGCGAAACAAATACCACGAAAGCTGCTATTTCCATCCCGGCGCGGTCTACTGCCCAGCGGGTTGCTGCTGCGTTCTGTCGATCCAGATTGCGATCCACCGCGCGCCGGAAAATTCCAAACGCGAATACCGCCGCAAGAATCACAGGCCACAGGAACCAGATCGACGCCACGCCCGCCGGAACGAGCAGCGAAACCATCACCGCTGCGATTGCCATGCGCCGCTGGAACAATGCCGAGAAATTCCGCTTCCGGCTGATCCATACCCCCGCGCCCGCACCGAGAGCCATACAGATCACGGTCATGATACTGACAATCGGGTAATAATCGGTATTGGCATCGGTTAGCCAGATATAGATTGCTATCGCCGCTAAAACCGTGATACTCCCCGTCACGATTCCAGCAAGTTTATACGCTTCGCGGCCTTCTCCATCCTGAAACGCATAGCGATAGACTTGCGCCAACAGCCAGATATGCAGGCAGGACAGCGGCGGAACGAGCAAGCCGAGCAGAATCACGCCGAGAATCGCGCCGGAGTTGGTGATCGTCAACGGAAGGGAACGGATCGTGTCGATGCCATTGCGCGAAAGTTTCCACGAACGCGGCGCAGCACCGGGATTGGTCGGGTTCGGCCCAACGAGTACGCCTTCTGTCCCAAGCGCAATGTAGACCGTGTTCGGGTCGGCAGGTGAAACATCGTAATCCGGGCTGCTATCAACGCGATAATAAATCTGTCCTGTTTCGGTATCGCTCTCTGGCGCGAAGAAATAACGGAACGTACCGCGTGGGAACTGCCACACCAGCTTACCCCCACTCTCACTCCGGCTATAGATTCCATCACCCACGCTGTAAGGCCCTGACCTTGACCAATAATAAAGTGGCGAAAGCTGACCATCATAATTATAAGTCGGCGCTGTCCTCTCGAACGCTGGATAGGCGCTTGCCTTCCATGTCTCGCCATAGTCCGTTGTTTCGTAGACTTTCCTGAAGTCCTTGCCTTCGTTGATTTGACCGTAAGGGTCAGAACCAGAAACAACGATATACGCCTTGCCGGGGATTTGCGGATCAGCCTTCACCGATTTTACGCGGACAGGTTCATAGTACGGCCCATCACAGGCGATCATCGCCAGAGCCAGAAACAATACAGGGATCAGCCAGAAATAACGTCGCATCGCAACACCTCTTCCTGAGATTACTTTATACACGGAAAAAGCCGTGACAATGGTCTATTTCAGGTCAGCGTCTGATAAACGTATCAAATATTAATTTTTTACAGGGGGTTGGCTGATTCTATTCTGATTTTTACGTGACGAACCTTTGATTTCGTGGAATTTCCTGTATAATGCCAAACGATGGTCAAAGGCGGCTTGTTGAATCCACCTATATACACTGAGGACAACTGAAGCGATGTACCCGCGAAGCAGTACCAGAACGCCGACATGGTTGGTCGTTTTGGGCGCAGCGGTTTTCGTATTCGGGGGCTTCACACTGTACAGTGGTGTGCTGAACTTTCTTTCTGGCGGGGGTAATATCACATCCCCTGCGACAGCGACCAGCGCAAGCGCTCTTGAGCAGACCCAACAGGTTTTGAATCAACCAGTCCCTGCGGATATGACGATTCAAATCCCGACCCGTCTGCCGACCCGGACGCCGATTCCACCTTGTCTGGAATTCCGCGTTATCGTGGTGCGAGCGCGTGTGCGCGACTGTCCAAAGGATACCTGCCCGACACAGGATTCGATGCTCTCTCAGGGGGCAACCGTTTGTGTGTTTGGAACCGTGCCGGAAGCGACGGACTGGTATCAAGTTAATCTGCGCCCCGACTCGTCGTATCCAGAGATCGCTTATATGCACGAAAGCGTTCTGGAAGCCGTGCGTCCGACAGTACGCCCTACCCGCACACCAACGGGAGCGCGACTGGCAACGGTGACGCCTATACCGACAGCCAGCCCGACCAGGACTTATACGCCGCTGCCGCTTGTGCCAAACCGCACCGCGACAGTCCAATAGAACCCCCGCTCTCGGGATGAGAGCCAGTAAGGAACAACACCATATGTCAGCCGAACGTTTACAAAAACTCATGTCCCAGGCCGGGATAGCATCACGCCGCGAGGCGGAAGAATACATTACACAGGGGCGCGTCAGCATCAATGGTCGCATCGCCATCCTCGGAGATCGTGGCGACCCGGATACCGATGATATTCGTGTAGATGGTACACGCCTGCGCATCAGCAAGGAGCGCATTTACATCCTGCTGAATAAGCCCATGCAGGTTGTCACGGCGAATATGCCGAATGCACAGGATAAGAAGCAAACTGTGCGCGATCTGATTCCGATCAGCACCCACGTGTTCCCTGTCGGACGGCTCGACGCCGATTCCGAAGGTCTTGTCCTCATGACCGATGATGGCGACCTCGCGGAAAAACTGACCCATCCACGTTTCGAGCATCCCAAGACTTACGAAGTGACCGTCTACGGCGCAATGCCAGACGAACAGCTTGAAAAGTGGCGTCGTGGCATCACACTGGATGATGGCCCGACAGCGCCCGCCGAAGTCAAAGTTCTGGAGCGCAATACCGATCATACCGTCCTGCGTGTCGTCATGCACGAAGGACGCAAGCGCCAGATTCGCCGCACTGCATCCCTGCTTGGTCATAATGTGAAGCGTCTGATCCGTACCCATATTGGTACATTGGCGCTTGGCAATCTGCGCATTGGGGATTGGCGCTATCTCAACGCCGAGGAAATCGAATCGCTGCAAAAACTGGCAGGAACGCCGCAGAAGAAGTCGCGCCGCCCGTACATCGTTGCGACCCGTCGCGCCGAAGGCGAATACCGTAATTCTGATGAAAATCGCCAGCGTCCACCGCGCCAGCGCGCTCCTTTTAACGATGGCGACAGATTGAACAAATTGCGTCGCGCTGTCGAAGACGGTAGCGAGTCCAGTTCCTTTGAAGGCAACGATTCAGAAGCGCCACGTTTCAGCCGCGACAACCGCGCCGAGCGTCCACGCCGCCCCTATGGGGATCGGCCACAGCGTCCATACAATGACCGCCCCCGCCGTGACTTTGGAGATCGGCCACCACGTCCTGAAGGCGATAATCGTGGTGAAGGTGGCGAACGTCGTCATGATGACCGTCCCCGTCGTGATTTTGGGGATCGTCCGCGCCGCCCGTATGGAGATCGCCCACAACGTCCATACAATGACCGTCCGCGCCGTGACTTCGGAGATCGGCCACCACGTCCTGAAGGCGATAATCGTGGCGAAGGTGGCGAACGTCGCCATGATGACCGTCCGCGCCGTGATTTCGGTGACCGTCCGCGTCGTCCGTATGGGGATCGGCCACAGCGTCCGTATAATGACCGTCCCCGTCGTGACTTTGGAGATCGCCCCCCACGTCCCGAAGGTGAGAATCGCGGTGAAGGTGGTGAGCGTCGTCATGATGACCGTCCGCGTCGTCCGTATGGGGATCGGCCACAGCGTCCGTACAATGACCATCCGCGTCGTGACTTCGGTGACCGTCCACCACGCCCTGAAGGGGAAAATCGCGGTGAAGGTGGTGAGCGTCGTCATGATGACCGCCCCCGTCGTGATTTCGGGAATCGTCCGCATCGCCCCTTCAACCGTCATGATGACCGTCCGCGCGGGACAGGCTATGATCGCCGTCCGTCCCCGCGTCCAAAGCGTCGTGACGAAGAATAAAATAGCGGCGTAAATTGATATACCCCTCTATTGATACACTAATAGAGGGGTTATTTTTATCTCTTGCAATCACCATTTATCTATGGCAAGCTATGCGCGTGGCGCGCGTTTAATATGGGCATTGATTATGAGTACCTACGCAGACCTGTTGATAGACCGTATCGGGCAATGTTGCGTGATTCCGCCGAGTGATGGTGGGCCACAGCGCGGATCGGTGCTTGGCACGCTCGGCCTGATCCCGGAAGCGGCGATTGCAATCCGTAACGGGCGCATTCTGGCAATCGGCGCACGCGAAGAGATTGTAAAGGAATACGAGCCTGCCAGCGTCCTTGATGCAGCAGGGCGACTCGTCACGCCGGGATTGATCGATCCGCACACCCATCTGATTTGGGCAGGCGACAGAGCCGGAGAGTTTGAGCAGCGACTTGCAGGCGCAAGCTATCAGGAGATTGCCGCATCCGGTGGCGGGATTAACCGTACCGTGCGCGAGACTCGCCATACTGGTCTGGTCGAGTTGGTTGAACAGGCAGCGCTCCGCCTGGATCGAATGCTCATCAATGGGACAACGACAGTAGAAGCAAAGACGGGTTATGGCCTGGATTTGCACACCGAATTGACGCTCCTCAATGCAATTGCCGTCCTCGATGCCGAACACCCCGTTGATTTGATCCCGACTTTTCTGGGCGCGCATACTGTCCCGCCGGAATTTGCCGATACTCCCGATGAATATGTTGATTTGGTATGTAACCAGACAATTCCGGCGGCAAAACTTTGGTGGGGCGATCACTGGCCGGGTTCGCTATACTGTGATGTTTTCTGCGAAGAGAATGCTTTCACGCTCGAACAAACCCGCCGCATCTTGAAGACGGCACAGGCGCAGGGTTTTCCGCTGCGCATCCACGCCGACGAATTTAAATCGCTGGGCGCGGTGAAACTCGCTGTAGAGTTGGGCGCAACTTCAGTGGATCACCTGCTCGTAACAACGCCGGAAGATGTCCAGTTACTCGGAAAATCGGACACGGCTGCGGTGCTATTGCCTGTTACGCCATTTGGCTTGAATATTCCTAATACTGCACCCGCCAAAGCGCTGGTCGCTGCCAATGCTATTCTGGTGCTGGCGACGGATTGCAACCCCGGCACGGCATGGTGTGAGAGTATGCAGTTTGTGCTGAGTCTGGCGACACGCGCGCTCGGTCTGACACAAGGCCAGGCACTCGCTGCGGCGACAATTAATGCTGCCTATGCAGTTGGCAAAATTGACCAGGCGGGCAGCCTCGAAATCGGGAAACGCGCCGACTTGGTGGTCTGGGAAGTCAACGACTATCGTCAGCTTGGCTATCGGTTCGGCACGAATCTGGTGCATACGGTGGTCAAAGATGGGAAAATCGTAGCCGACGCGCATGGGCGTATCCGCGAAAACTGAGTTATATGTTATGATCGCTGCATGTGCCGATTTCCTTCAAAGGAGACCTGAATGCGCCGTCTAAAAATTCTTTCCGTCCTTTTTGTAATATTGATGACGCTGACTGTGGCGCTACCATCGGTGACAACAAAAGCCGATTTGAGCGCTGTTGTGATTGTAGAATTACTGAATATACGTAAAGCGCCGCGTTTATCTTATCCCGTGATTGCGCAGGCCGAACGCGGAGCCGTCCTGACGCTGGTCGGGCGCACCGTCGGCGGAACATGGGTCGAAGTCGCTGGTGGCTTTGGACGCGGTTGGGTTTCCTCACAACTGATCGTCGTGCGCGGTGGTGGCATCGGTTCGCTCCCGGTTACAGATCGCTCGATCAGCCCGTTTGCAACAGTCGTCGCCTACCCTGCGATTCTGGTGCGTTCTGGCCCGTCGATAGCGTTCCCGGTGATTGGTCGGCTGCGTACAGGCGCAGTGCTTGATATTATCGGCCAAGACCCGAAGAGCATATGGATCGAAGTATTGACGCCATTCGGATCGGGCTGGATTCAAACGAAATTCGTAACGCTCACTGGCGATATTTTTGCCGCACCGAACACCGATGATCAGGCTGTTCCGGTCATCAAGAATGTCAACTATCGTACCAACGTGCGCAGCGCCCCGAATACGAGCGCCAGCGTCGTCTATACCCTGAGCTATTACGAATATGCCTATATCGACGGCGTAAGCGCCAATGGCAAGTGGTGGCATATCTATGGCAAATGGGGTGGTGGCTGGGTGGCTGCCAATCTGGTGCAGGCTATCGGAAACGTGAATCACGTACCAGTTGCGGGGTAATCGCGTCGTGAGTCATCCATTGCGGACGTGGGGCGGCCTTCTGCGGTTGTCGGTTTTGCTGCTGGTAGCTATCGCCTGTAACCTGAGTTTCACAATTCCAGATGGCGAAGCTCCACGCCCGCCGCTCGTATTCATTGCCCCGGAAAGTGGCAGCCAGATCGCTGAAGGCGCACCGATTCAACTGGCTGTCCGCGCCGAAGACACAATTGGCGTGGCGCGCATCGACTTTGCGGTTGATGGCGTCGCGCTTGGCAGTCAGGAAGCTACCAACGGGCAACCGCAAAAGGTGTTCACTGCTCTGCAAGTCTGGCAGTCCACAACCATCAGTGAACATCTGCTCACCGCGTCTGCATTTCGTGCCAACAACGAACTGATCGGAACGGCGAACATCACAGTGCGTATCGTTGCGCTGACAACGCCGGGCGCACAACCTACCCAGATCGCGCCGACGGACACGCCCGCGCCGACGATTCCACCGACAGAACCAGTCCTCTCTCCGACTCCTTTCCTTAGTCCCACGCCTGTCACCAACCCAACGACGCCGCCATCGAATCAACCGCAGGCAAGGATCATCACGCCATTTTTGAATGTGCGTTCCGGTCCGGGCGCGAATTATTCCGGGATCGGTCAGGTCAAAGCGGGTGATATTGTGATCATCCTCGGACGCAATGATGATCGTAAATGGTGGGCGGTTCAGGGGCCGACAGGCTTGCGCGGATGGATTTTGAACAATCCGGCCTATATCGAAGTATCAGGAGATGTATCAACAGTGCCATTGGCGGCGGCGAAACCCTCTCCAACGCCAGGGTGATTTTTAAGAAGGACTGTCAAGATGGATTCTGAACTTCGTACCAAAGCACTGGATTCTGTCAACACCACGCGCAAAATTTACGGCGATTTTGCGGCGCAACTCACCGATACACAGCGCAATGCCAATGGTAGCTTCGAGCCGTATTTTGCATGGAGCGCAAAGGACGTTCTTGCTCATATCAGCTTCTGGGATGCGCAGGTTGCAACACGCTTTGAAACGACAGCGCGCGGCGAAACCTTCACCCCTATCGAAGATGGACAAAAACAAAACACGGAAACCTTTCAAAACCGCAAAGACTGGACATGGGATAAGGTCTGGGGCGAAGTGACTTCGGCACTGGATCGGATGGAAGCATTTATCAAAACAGCATCCGACGAACTTCTGCAAGGTGGCGATGGGCGTCCCGAAGTATGGATGCAAATCCAGAATGTGACGCTGTTACATGGTGGCGCGCATCTCTCCGATTACTGGCTGTCGCAGAACGATATTCCCCGCGCCGAAGCCCTGTATGATTCAACTATCGAAGCATTTGAGTCCACACGGGGCAAGGAAGGGCGTAGCACTGCTGTCTATAACAAGGCGTGTATGTACGCCAAAAGCGGCCTGAAAGATAAGGCGATGCCGTTGCTCACCGAAGCGCTTGAAGTTGCGCCGAACCTGCGCGAATTCTCCAAACAGGATACCGATCTGGAATTGCTCCACAAAGACCCGGATTTCCTCGCATTGGCAGAACAACCCGTCCCCTGATTGGAACATAACCAGACCTGTCAAAACTGATAAAAACGGACGTCCTTCCGGGCGTCCGCCAGGCAGCGAGTTATGGACAGAGGGGATAGCCCATCGGCTACCGGGCTACTGACGTTCCAGCATTTTCGCTTCTACCCACAGTGTTTCCATCTGATCGAGCGTCAATTTTGATAAATCATATTCCGCTTTTTCTTCCAGATACTGGAAGCGGCGCATCCACTTGGCGCATGTCTCACGCAGGGCTGTTTCCGCGTCGATGTCCAGTTTACGCGCCCAGTTGACGATGCTGAACAACACATCGCCCATTTCTTCCATGAGTTCTTCGGGCGTTTTGGCAGCGTGAACTTCCTGCATTTCCTCCTGCACTTTCGCCAGTACCGAGGCTATATCAGGCCAATCGAAGCCAACGCGCGCTGCACGGCTGCTATATTTCTCCGCAAGCGAAAGAGCCGGGAGCGCCAGCGGCACACTGGCAAGCAGCGATTTGCTCTTCTCTGGCGTACCGTTTGCGGCTTTTTCCTTCTGTTTAAGCACTTCCCAATTGGTGAGTACGCCTTCTGCATCATCTAGCTTCACGTCCCCCCATACGTGGGGATGACGCTTGATCATCTTGGTGTTGATGCTCTCGATGATGTCTGCCATACGGAACTCGCCATCATCTATAGCGATCTGGCTATGCAGCACAATTTGCAGGAGTAGGTCGCCCATTTCCTCGCAGAGCGCGTCGGAGTCTTCGGCATCCAGTGCCGCCAGCACCTCATAGGTTTCTTCAAGCAGATATTTACGCAGCGAAAGATGTGTCTGCTTCTGATCCCAGGGGCAGCCCTCTGGCGCGCGCAGATGTGCGATTGTTTCCTGAAAACGCTCGAAACTCCCGGCATTTGCCAGTGGTGGAATATAGAGCGAAGTCAGGTGACTGACCTTCTCACTCCGGTCAATCTCATAGAGCGAGAGGGTTTCGAGTTCTTCATCAGGCGTACCAGCCCCGTGTATCAGCGTTACCGGATGTTCTTCGGGGTATTGATTCATCAAGGTGAGTTTGACATCGGACGCCACCGCAAGACTGTATAGCTGACCGAGGATAGCGGGCTGATCCGGATTGATCTGTGGATGATGCAGCTTGGCAACATCCATCGCATCCTGAATCTGAACGCCGTTCATGGCGTCAAAGCCAATCGCGGCAAGGGTTGGCTCAATGAAACTCAACCCATCTACAATTTCAACTTTGAGATTTTGCGCTTTAGCAAGCCGCAGGATATGCGTAATGGTTGTTTCACCTACCAGCGGATGTCCCGGCACGGCATAAATCACGCCTTCGGTGCGCGCACCAAGCCGAACGACTTCTGTAGCGATTTCCTGATAGAGCGTTTCAAAATTCGCCGCGCGATCATACCAATCATCGAAGCTGTGATAGGTTGCGGTTTGAGGCAGCGCCTCGATGCCGGGGTGTCGCGCTGTACGCAGCCAGACCTCACCCGCGTTTTCGAGGATGCGCCATGCCTTGCGTGTCAATAGTTCCGGGTCGCCGGGGCCAAGCCCGATGATTGTTATCGCCATGTTGACCTATTTGTACAAACGTCAACCTATATTGTAACGGTTTATCAGGCAGATGTGGGGATCGCGTTATCTCGCTGACGCTTGCTCGGCATAATAAATTTGATAGGAGGTAAACCCTTTCCAGTGGTAGACAGGGTAGTTCAGGCTATAGGTGAGTTGAACCTGCGTAATAGACTGCCTCGGATCGAAAAACGGCACATCCATATTCATCCTGACGCTGACGATGTAGCCTGTATTGCCTTGCGAGAAGAATAGCCGCGCGTGAAATTCAGCGCGTGTTGGGTCATTACGATCCAAATACACCGCATCTGGTGCGCCCAACAATAGTACGATGTCTCCGAGGGAGATCACATTATCCCGATATTGAATGGCGAGATAGTCAATCTGCTCTCTGCTGGTGACGCGGCGACTGGCTTCCAGCATCATGAAGAACGAAGTCCCCGAAGAACCATTTTCAAAATGACCCGTCTTGATGTCTTCGCGTTCCGATTTTGTAATCCAGAAATTTTCGGTTTTGACGGCTGGATGAACAAGCAACTTACTCGTTCCCTGCTCAAAGGAAGTTGTTTCCAAATCGACGCCAAACAAGCAGGATAGTGTGCAGCGTGATCCATCCGGGCGTGAAAACAAATAGGTAGAACGGTTGGCGTCACGGTGCGTCAGCCCGATGATTCCCACGAGCAAGAGACTCAATGCCGCTGAACCGAAAATAACAATCCGAAATAAGAGCTTCATCGTCGTTCATCGCCTGTTTGGATCATTTTTCAAATATTGATTATATGATGCAAAACCAAGCCAGGGAAGCGGTTTACTTACCTCGAATGGATCAACATGCACCAATAAAATCTCTGTAGATCGTCGCGTCAAACTCAAATATGGAGCATATAACTCGCATTGAAAGCCAATCGAATACCCAAATTCCCCATTCGCAAAATACACATATACAATACAATCCTTGTAGGAATTTCCGTGATAAGTTACGCCGCGTGGTCGCCCAAGCAGTATGATCAGTTCAGCCAACGTGGGTGTGTTGCCCTCAAGCGACAACGATACCAGGTCAATGTCTTGTCTATTAGTAGTGTTAGGTGTTGAACGAGCTATTAGATAGGACTGAAAAGGAGATTTAGAGGAACTCCAATAGTAGATTCCATCGGTAGTTGGATCAAGGTTTCTTATTGCTGGCGACATTGCGTCTGAATCAATCACGAACATGGGATGCGTTTGCAAACGGTTATAGGCATCATCCAATGTCGTCATTTCAACTCCAGCCAAACAGGGCGTTTGGCAAGGCGATTCATCCCAATTTCTGAACAGCCACGCAAAGCGCGAAGGGGTATTGCGGTATGTCAACCCGATCACCGCAGTCAACATACCGCCGATCAGAGCCGATAACACAACCACAGTGCGCAACAGAGATCGCATTATCGGCTCACTCTAGGATTTGCGACGGAACAAGCGTCGCCGCCATTGTTTGATCAAGGCACTACGCGCCGCCTGCCATGCCCGGTTCGCGCGGACTTCTTCCTGTGGCGTTGGCGTATGCGGCGGGGCATAACGTTCGTAGATATACATATCCGTAATCGCTGCCACAGCTTTGGATTGATCCGGGATTTCTTTGGTCAGCTTGCGCCCGCGTTCCAGCGGCGTTGCCGATTCGGGGTGGAAAATCCGCAGCAGGCGCGCATAGATGCCAAGTCGGGCATAGGCACGCCCTACCGGGGTCAGTTTATCCAGCCCACGATACTCGAACCACCAGAGCATCCCGACAAAGAAGAAGAAGATCGCGCCGATGACCGCACTGGCGATCAGCACAACGCGCAAGATTGGGCCAAACGGCGACGGGCGATTGTCTGGCGGTGGAATAGTCGGCGGCGTTGCCGATGGTGTTGGCGAACCTGCGGGCGTTGTACTTGGAGGAATCTGCGTCGGCTCGTTCGGGTTCTGTGGTTGAACACCTGGTGTTGGCGTTGGTGGTACTGCCGTCGGGATCGGTGTCGGCGTATTGGTTTTTGTTGGAGTCGTGCCGAAATTACGAGTATCAGCACGACCAATCTGCTGCTGCGCCGCTGTCGGCTCGAACTCTACCCAACCCGCCCCGGCGAAATAGGCTTCTACCCATGTATGAGCGTCGCGTTCGCGGACGAAATAGGACTGCGAAGCATTATCCCATACTCCTTGCGAGAAACCCGCCGCCAGTCGCGCCGGAATGCCAATCGAACGCAGCATCACGACCATCGCTGTGGCGTAGTAGGTGCAGTAGGCTTCCTTCTCCTCGAATATCACCCAATCGACCAGATCACGACCATAGGGCGGAGAAGTGATCGCTTCATTATAGGTAATGTTGGTACGCAACCATTGCTCAATCGCTTTAGCCTTGTCGTAGTTGGTGATTTGTCCCTGAATGATTTTCGGCAGCAATTCGGTGCGGGTGCGTGGTGCGATATTCCCGTCCAGGCGCTTATAAGGGGCAAGCCAGGGTTCGTTGACAGTTTGCGCTGCACGTCGGAGCGAATCAGCGCTGGCAGTGCTGATATAGGAAAGAACGCTGTAACTATTGCCTTCTTGCAGCGCCGATTTCGGACGAATCACGGACACATTCAATGTTTTGGCGTTGGCATCAATAAACGTAGCTTGCATCTCCGAAGCCAGGCCGATTTGTGCCGCCTGTGGTGCTGCATAAATCAGGCGCGATGGCCCCGTCACCATCGTGAAGGTTTGCTGTACAGGCAGGCGCGATCCCGCCTCGAACGGTTGCAGATTTATATTGAGCGCTTTTCCAGGATCGGAGCCATAGGTGTTGCCATCCTGTGAGCGCCAGATACCATTGCTGTAATTATCAAAGGTGCGCGATTTCCAATAGTAGCGCGGGCCGCTGGTCGCCTTCACCGTCATCACAATCTGATCGCCAAGCTGGATCGCGCCACTGAGCAGGAGTTCATCCCGCCCATAATAATCGGCTGAACTGGTGTTTTGACCTTCCAGTGGAGAAAACAGACGAGAGGCCAACTTGTTAATCGCCGCGAATATATCGCCGTTCACAAACTGCTGGAAGCGCTTCTGGTTTTCCTGTGCCGACCCTGTTGGGAGCGTCCACGCAATCGCCAGCGCGATGATGCCAACCGCCGCCCCGACGCGCAATACCCATGTTCGCAGACGCGCATCATAGCGAATCTGGTTGACATACCATTCATATTCGCGGGCGTCCAGATGGGAGCGAATCACCAGCAGAATCGAAAAGAACAGATAGCTGATCAGGAAGGGATCGAGGTTTTGCCCTGCAAAGTTATACAAGCCGTTGATCAGCAGGACGATCCCTGGTGGCACAACTGCGCGCCAAACGCGATCTATGCGGAAGACATGCCACGCGGTATTGTGTCCCAGATACCAGAATAGCGAAGACATGAACAGAATCAGGATGAATGAATCCTGATTGCCACCCATTGAACCGCGTATCCGTCCGGCGATAGCGCCGAGGCGTGAAATCAGATCACCCGGCGCACCGAGATATTGAATGAAGCCAATCACCGCCAGACCATAGACCGAACTGAGGACGAGCGCGGTAATTTCGCCGTAGTGACTACGGGCAAGCAAAAAGCCAAAAATGACAGAGGCAATAGATACCCACACCAGCGATTCCAGCCCGACATTCCAATAGGCGGTGGAACGCGGCACATTCAGGATGCGGCTCAAGGCTAGTGCCGGGATTGCCATCAGCGCACAGGTGATGAATAACGCAGTCAGGTCGCCGCGCAGGAATGTTGTCCGAAGATAATTTTGCAGCCGATCCATCGGTTGCAGGCGTTGTTGTGCGGTTGCCATTCACTATTCCAATAAACCTACACCAATCTGAATTGTAGCGGTTGGCAGATGGTAGCGCAATTGGCGTCAGGTGAACGCTCAGAGAGCGTTTTGCGCCAACTTTTAATTTCATCCACCGAACGCCTGACAGCCTTCACCAGCGGGCGCAGGCTGCGATATACTCTCAGCCATGCTGCGTAAACACCCTCAACAAATCGCATGGCTGACTGTGTTCACCGGGTTATTCTTCTTTTGCCTGAGTTGTTCCGCTTTTGGCTATGGTGTCTACTATTTTCTGTTTCAATCGCCTGTTCCGCTGTCAGTGCGGTTGGTCGTTTCGCGCGGATCAGTGAAACTTACGACCCTGGATAATACTGATCCCCTGGTCGATAACCAGATTTCCATTGATCCGCAAACATACATCGACGTGCGTGATGATTCGCAAGCCATCCTTTATTTTCAGGATAGCTATTCGCGCCAGACTGTGACCACGATCACTCTGACGACGGGTACAAAATTGTTCGTTGCAGAGGCGAACCGTCCCCGATTTGATTTCAGCCGTCGCCCCTATCGCATCGATCTCAGCCGTGCCGATGGACAAATGATCGTCACGGCATCACCAGACGGGCGCGATTTTCTATTGGATATTCGTTCCGATCTTGGTGTAGCGCGTATCATGGATGATGGTCGCTATACCATCAACACGGAATATTATCCAGAAACCAGATTGCGTCGGTTGAATCTGTTCAATCAGGGTGGTCGCGCCAATCTCTACAAATCCTCTATGAATGAATGGAAAGAGGTCAACCCCAACCGTATTGCCCACCTGATGCTGAACAATGGCGGCACGCCTGATTTTGAACCGGAAAGCGATTCGCCGCTGGTCATCCTTGCCGAAGGGCGCTTCCTGACGGAGGATACCGCTACCAGAGCCGATCAGTTCCCCGATAACTGGAAATGTCAATCGTTGCCGGAGCCGGGATCGGATGAGCCTGTCGCGGAACAATTCCGGGATCAGAGCGAAAACTATGCGCTGCATTTCAGACGACTTGGTGAAAACCGCGTTCACCACGCAGAAGCCTATTGTTTCTGGGAAAAAAGCGATTTGACCGGAATCGACCTGACACCATATAACACGTTGCGCCTGCAAGCTCGGATGCAAATCAATGAACATGATTTGCCCCTCTGCGGGATCGCGGGTAGCGAATGCCCGGTCATGCTCGAAATCGAATATTACGTGATGCAAAAGGGCGGTAAGCTACAAACTGTTAATGACGTTCCTGTGAAATATAAATGGAATCACGGGTTTTACGTTGTCCCTGATCCATCCAAGCCGCCAAGCTGTGGCACGTGTCGTCTGGCGCACGAACGTATCAACGCGCGTGTCTGGTACTTCTACGATTCCGGCGATCTCTGGGCGCAGTTGGTCGATCCATCCAGTGGCGATATTCCGGTAATTCGCTCGATCACAGTTTCTGGTTCCGGGCATCAATGGGATTCGATGGTCAGCGAAGTGACTCTGTTAGGCACGCCACGTAATTGATTACAGGGGGCGAATAAATTATTGTTCGCTCCCTGTCGGATCAACGCAAACCGGGCTGCACCCTAGTTCATCCAATGCCCGGCAATGGGCAATGTACCGGGACTGCAAAAGGCAAAAGCATAATCCGCCGCGCCGACGGTGTTGGCATTGCGCAGATAGAAGGTTCCGGTTTGTGTGTTATACACGCCGGCAGTGACGGAGATATTCCCGTCCCAATCACCGGGAACTGGAATATCCCGATAGGGATTAGTCGCACCGCTGGTTCCACTTCCGTAGGCAAACACCGTGTCCGCAAATACAATGCCATTTGTGACCGAATTGGTCAGATAAAACTTGCCTTCATCGACACGATAGATGCCCGGACTATCGATCCCATCGCCATCCCAATCGCCGGAAATGCCAATATCGCTGGGATTACCCATGATCAGAAAGAAATCAGAGAAGCCGGTAGTTAACTGTTTTTTCAGGTACAGAATGCCGTTGGAAGGACGGAACACGCCGACCCCATCGCCAGACATGGTGTCATCCCAACGCCCGTGTAGTGGGGTATCATCCGGGTTGCCCAACACCAGTGTGTAGTTTGGTGCGCCGAGCGCGTTGCTATCCCGCAGGAAGAATTCCCCGGTTGCGCGTCGATAGATACCGATAGTGTCAATCTTATCGTTATTCCAATCCCCGACAATCGGCACGTCTCCCGCCATTGACCCGTAACCCGTGATGGTGAAATCCGGCGCACCTGCGGTTAAAGAATTGCGCAGGAAAAAAGTATAGGTAACAGGATCATAGCAACCGATCCCCTGTGGATATAAAACAGGAGTGGCTGTCCTCGTCGCAGTGTTGGTTGCAGTTTGTGCGAACGTTGGCGTAAATGTTCGGGTGTTGGTTTTGGTTGCGGTGGGCGTTGGGGTAGGAGGGATGGTTACAAAAACATAGGCCGCACCATTGTCGGTCAATCCAGCCTCGTCCTGATAGCGAGAGCCAATCAAGGTGGTGTTGCCATCTCCGCTTATCGAAGCTGACCAGCCAAAATCAGCATTATCAGCTTTATCGGCGGCGAGGAGTTTTCCCTGTTGCGTCCAGATACTACCGGAACGGCTGAACACATAGGCCGCACCATTGCCCGTTGTGCCGCTATCCGATTCATCATATGCGCCGATTACCAACGCATTGCCATTGGCACTGACAGATACCGAACTGCCAAAAATATCACCATCTGCTTTATCGCTGGCAAGGAGTTTCGCTTGCTGTGTCCATGTACTCCCGGAACCAGTAAAAATGTAGACTGCCCCATTATCGGTTGTGCCGCTATCATTTTCATTATATGCACCAACAACGGCAGTGTTGCCATCGGCACTAAACGAGACTGCATACCCAAAATTGTCAGAGTCTGCCTTGTCGCTGGCAAGGAGTTTGGCTTGCTGTCCCGAAGGCCCGCCATAAATTCGGAAGATATACGCTGCACCATTATCGGTTGTGCCACTATCATCTTCATAGTGTGCGCCGATGAGGGCAGTGCTGCCGTCGCCACTCAGAGCCACCGAATAGCCAAACATATCTCCTGTTGCTTTATCGCTGGCAAGGAATTTATCCTGCTCGTTCCAGCTATTTCCCATGCGCTTGAATACATATGCTGCCCCATTTTCGATTGTACCGCTATCGTCATCCCCATAAGCACCAATCAGTGCATAGACACCATCTGCACTGATCGACACCGAAGCCCCAAACTTGTCAAAGTCGGTTTTATCGCTGGCAAGGAGTTTGGCTTGTTGCCCCCATAAACTGCCGGAGCGAATGAACACATAGGCTGCACCGTTTTCGGTTGTGCCACTACTCGCCTCACCAATCGCACCAATCACAGCAATATTGCCATCTGTCGTCAGCGAGACCGAACAACCAAAATAATCACCACTTGCTTTGTCGCTAGCGAGAAGTTTGGCTTGCTGCGTCCACACACCACCGGAGCGGATGAACACATAGGCCGCGCCGTTGTCAGTTGTACCGCTGTCATCGTCGAATACTGCTCCAACGATAGCCGTGTTGCTATCCGCACTCAACGACACCGACCAGCCAAAGCTATCAGCATTTGCTTTGTCGCTGGCGAGGAGTTTGGCTTGTTGTGTCATATCATTTCGGGGAACGAGGTGTATATCCGAACCAAGCGCATTTTTAATCGCTGTATGCAATTCGGCTGGTATAGATCGGGCATCATCATTCGAGGGAAAAGCGCGTATTCGTCCGGGAGAAATCGTCGGCAGTGCAATCAAAATCATCAACCATAGTTTGAAGATTCGATAACGGGTATTCATTATTGCTTCTCCGAGACAAAGAACGGGTAAATCTTATAGTTTTCGTCAGTGACAATATATCATGAATTTAGTGAATTATTTTAATGTGGGGATGGCAGTTGACACGGACGCATCAACTGCCTGATTAGTGTTCTAGTTTGACCAGTGTCCCGCAACGGGCAACGTACCGGGACTACAAAAAGGAAAGAATATATTCGCTGCACCAACAGAATTTGCGTTGCGCAGATAGAACGTCCCGGTTTGGGTGTTATACACTCCAGCAGTCACCGAGTTATTTCCATCCCAGTCGCCGGGAACAGGAATATCTACATATGGGTTCGCGGCTCCGCTTGTCCCGCTTCCGTAGGCGAAAATGTTACTTGCAAATACGATCCCGTTTGTCACCGAATTGGTCAGATAGAATTTGCCTTCGTCTACCCGATAGATGCCGGGACTATCAATAAAATCGCCATCCCAGTCACCTGCCATACCAATATCGCTGGGGTTACCCATGATCATAAAATAATCTGCGATCCCGGTGGTGAGCGTCTTTCGCAGATAGATGATCCCGTTGGAAGGACGGAACACCCCGACCCCATCGCCAGACATAGTGTTATCCCAACGCCCGTGTAGCGGTGTATCATCCGGGTTGCCTAACACCAGTGTATAGTTCGGTGCGCCGAGCGTATTACTATCCCGAAGGAAGAACTCGCCTGTTGTCCGACGGAATATGCCAATAGTGTCGATTCCGTCATTATTCCAATCCCCGACTATCGGTACGTCGCCCGCTACCGAGCCATAACCCGCAATAGTGAAATCTGGCGAACCCGTTGTGAGGGCATTCCTCAAATAGAAAGTATATGTTGTCGTGTCATAGCATCCAATGCCATGTATTGGTAATGGCAGAGGTGGAATGCTGAAATAAATATAGGCTGCGCCATTATTGAATGTCCCACTGTCATCTTCTGAAACTGCACCAATAGCAATCGTGTAGCTATCTCCGCTCAGTGCAACCGAGATGCCAAATAAATCGCTTGTAGCTTTATCGCTGGCGAGCAATTTGGCCTGTTGCGACCAACTACTTCCAGACCGTGCAAATGTGTAAGCCGCACCATTATCGGTTGTGCCGCTGTCATCTTCGGAATGCGCACCAATGACAGCCGTGTCTCCGCTGCCACCCAGTGCAACCGAGACGCCAAAATTATCATTATTTGCCTTGTCGCCAGCGAGCGTTTTGGCTTGTTGCGACCAACTGCTTCCGAATCGAAAAAAAATGTAAGTTGCACCGTTATCCGTCGTGCCACTATCATCTTCACTCGGAGCGCCAATCAGTGCCGTATCGCCATCATTATTTAGAGACACCGCAGCGCCGAAATAATCGCCATTAGCTTTGTCGTTGGCGAGGAGTTTGGCCTGTTGTGTCCAGATGCCTCCGGAACGGGTAAACACATAGGCTGCGCCGTTATCGGTTGTGCCACTATCATCTTCCTGATACGTACCAATGAGTGCCGTATTGCTATCCCCGCTTAGGGCTACCGCAAACCCAAAATGATCGTTTGTTGCCTTGTCGCTGGCGAGGAGTTTGGCTTGTTGCGTCCAGATGCCGCCCGAACGGGTAAATACATAGGCCGCACCATTTTCCGTTGCTACACCATCATCTTCGTATTGTGCGCCAACCAGCGCGGTATTGCCGTCATTGCTGACAGATACTACATAGCCAAAATTATCACTGTTTGCCTTGTCGCTGGCGAGGAGTTTGGCCTGTTGTGTCCAGACGCCGCCAGTAAGAACAAAAACATAAACCGCACCATTGTCGGTTGTACCGCTATCGTCTTCATTATAAGCGCCAATCAACGCAGTGTTACCATTTTTGCTCAATGCAACCGAGACGCCAAAGGAATCACTTGAGGCTTTATCACTGGCAAGGAGTTTAGCATCCTGATTCCAGACGCCACCAGAACGGGTAAAGATGTAGGCTGCGCCATTTTCCGTCGTGCCGCTGTCGTCTTCGTTATAAGCGCCGATCAGCGCGATACTCCCGCTGCTATTTAGGGCAACCGCATAGCCGAAATTATCGTTTGTTGCCTTGTCGCTGGCGAGTAATTTCGCTTGTTCCAACGGGGTGTTTTGCGGAATCACATTGGCATCTGCGCCAAGAGCATTCTTAACGGCGGCCTCCAGTCTAGCAGGCAGGCCAGATGGATTGGCATTGGAAGAGGCAGAGCGAACATGCCCCGGAGAAACCGTCAATAATGCAATTAAAGTCACCACGCATAATTTGAAAATTCGAGAATGGGTATTCATAGATGTGTCTCCGAGACAGGGAATTAAACTAAATCTATAAGTTGGAACCACTATATCATAGTTTTGAGGTGGAGTTTCAGATTCTCATGGAATGAGGTGCATCCTGAACCCGGTAGCGACGGACACCGAGGTATGCCCGTCGCACTGGTGTTACAGAAGCGGCTTCTGATCGGGGTAAATATGCTGATGTAAGTGTAACAACCATCCTGCTGGCATTTCTGGTAGTTACGGAAATACCATGCTAATAGTGTCACAGATATACCAAAATAACACGCCTTTTATCAGGCAATATCGCGTATCTTCGTCGGCTTTACACGGATTACAACTGAATAGGCATTCAGAAAAGTTTCGTTTGTGAATCCTATTTTGATAATCTGGTCGGCGTATTTCGCTATGTATTGATCGAGGACAGGTTGGGATAGCGTATCGGGTTCAATAACTGCCTGTCCGAGGAATACGACAATATCCTCTCCTTCCTTTCCGCCGTCGAAATTGAGCGCGACATTTGGATGTTGCCTGATATGTTTGAGTTTGTGCGAAGAGGGTTTGGACAGGATCACAAACGATTCATTGTCCCACAGGAACCAGACAGGGCGTGGCTGTGGCGTCTCATCAAGGCTGATAGTAGTTAGCCAAATAACCAATTCTTCCTGTAAACGCTCTGCTGCACGTAAGCCAAGTGGTGTATTCAGATCGACCAGAGTCATTATTTTATTTCCATCCAATAGGTAAGGTCGGTGAGCCGACCCATGTTTCAGGCGATCCAGGCAGACTGGAATTTTGCCAGGCAGCTTCACCTCTATTGAGCGTAATTGTACGAGGATTCCTTACGGATAAGGGGAATGGTAAATCCTGGGAAGTACAGAGGTGGTGACGGGAATCGAACCCGTGCGTAGCGGTTTTGCAGACCGCCGCGTTTCCACTTCGCCACACCACCATCTTAAAGCTATTTAGCGCATTGTCGCGGTCTCCGTGCGAACAGACCGATTTATTCCGTTGACCGCACAGTACCTATACCACTGCACACGCATTGTCATCATAAAGCATATTTTGATGGTGACAATGCTTTCGTGCAAAATGTCACCACTTTGGAACCATAGGACAAGGTTCCTGCAATTTCACTGCTGTTGTGAATCCAGCCTCGGCTCTACCAGTGCGGTTCTGAAATTTAAATTCAATTTTTCTGTAGTGCTGCCGGGTTAATCACGCCTGATGGTGTTCCCGCCGCAAACGCCAGCACTTGATCGAACGCGATCCCGAAATACTGCTCATAATTGTCTTTTTCGACATAGCCGAGGTGGGGCGTGCAGATCACGTTATCCATGTGCAGCAGCGGATGATCGTGGACAGGTTCATCTTCGTATACGTCAATCGCAGCGTAACCCGGACGCCCTGCACGCAGCGCATTTTCCAGCGCTCCCGGCGCAATCAATGCAGCACGGCTGGTATTCACAATCAGCGCGGTGGGTTTCATGGCGGCCAGATCGTCGGCGGTGACGATACCTGCTGTGTCGTCCACCATTTTTACGTGTATGCACAATACATCGGCGCGCGCAAATAAATCCCGCTGACTAGCCGCAACATCATATCCATCGGCTTTGGCACGGGCAAGCGACCCATCCCGCCCCCACGCCAGCACCTTCATCCCGAACGCGCGACCATACCCGGCAACCACACTTCCGATTTTGCCATAGCCGAAGATACCAAGTGTGCGACCATACAAACCAACTCCGAGAGGGCTAGCCTGCCATTTCCCGGATTTCAGCGCGGCGACTTCCTGTGGGATGCGTCGCATGGCAGCCAACACCAGCCCCCATGTTAGCTCTGCCGTCGAATAGGGCGAACCAGACCCCACCGAAACCGGAATGCCACGCCGCGTACAGGCATCCAGAGCAATATGCGGCACGCCTCTGCCTGTCTGTGCGATGAATTTCAGGTTAGGGAGACGGTTCAGAAGTTCTTCAGTGACAGATGTACGCTCACGGATCAACACCAGCGCATCGGCATCGTCGAGCCGATCTGCAAGTATGTCGTTATTTTCAGCAGTCGTGTTGTATATGACAACTGTGTGATCGCTCAGTTTGCCGAAGCAATCCAGCGTCCGCACAGCGTCCTGATAGTCATCGGGAATCACAATAATCATAAGTTCAGGAAACCTTTTCGATTGCATCCGGGGCATCCAGAATCGGGTCGTGAATGACCGTCATATCTGCCCAGTTATCGCCCACTTTAGCCTCTGTTCCCAGCGGAACGTTCAGCTTGACCGCGTTGCTCATTACATCCTGCACAAGTTGTGCTGTCGCGTCCACTTCATCATCTGGCACTTCCAGCACCAGTTCGTCATGCACCTGCAAAATCAGGAGTGCGTGCAGATTTGCCTTTTGTAGACGCTCTGGTAGCTCAATCATTGCCTTTTTGATGATGTCGGCGTTTGTCCCCTGTACGGGCATGTTGATCGCTTCGCGTTCGGCGCGTGCTTTTGCTATGCTGGATACACGGTCATTGCCCGCACTTTTCAATATATCGAAGCGGCGACGACGCCCGAACAATGTTTCCAGATAGCCCTGTTGCGCTGCGAGTTGTTTGCTGCCTTCCAGATAATCCTTGATTTTTGGCAAGCGCGAGAAATATGTTTCGATGAAACTGGTCGCCTCTTTGACGCTGGAGCCGACTTCCTTGCTCAAACGATACGCGCCCATGCCATAGAGCAGGCCAAAGTTGACGCGCTTCGCCATATAGCGCTGTTCCTTCTTGACCTCATCATAGGGAACGTTGAACACGGCGGCGGCAGTCGCAGCATGAATATCCTGACCACTCTCGAAGGCTTTGGTCATGAATTCGTCGCCGCTATAGTGCGCGAGGATACGCAGTTCAATCTGCGAATAATCTACACTGAGCAGTTTCCAGCCGGGACGCGCGATGAATGCCCGACGCACGCGCCGACCCTCTTCGGTCCGAATCGGGATGTTTTGCAGGTTCGGGTTTTCGCTGCTCAGGCGTCCGGTGACCGAACCAATCTGGTTGTAGGTGGTATGGACGCGCTCATTTTTATCAACGAGTGTTTGCAAGGCATCAACATAGGTTGTCTTGAGCTTTTCCAGCGAACGCCATGCAATCAAGCGTTCCGCAACCGGATGTTTGTCTGCCAGCGATTCGAGCGCGTCCGCATCGACAGAATAGCCGTGCGTCGTTTTGGAAAGGCCGTCGGTAGGCAGTTTCAGCTTGCCGAATAGAATATCGTTGAGTTGCTTGGGACTACCGAGGTTGAATTCCTGCCCCACTTGCGTATAAATGGCCTGCTTGATCTCGTTCAGACGCTTCTCAAATTCATCTGAAAGCTGATGTAGGTAGGGCAAATCCAGCCGGACGCCCTGCATGTGCATCGACGCCAGGATAGGGATGAGTGGCATTTCGACATCCTTGAACAGCGTCCACAGTCCTACCGTTTCCAGTTCCGCGCGCAACACTGGAACAAGTCGATGGGTCATCACCGCATCGGCGGCAGCATATGGCGCAACATCCGACACCGGAACGCGATCCATTGTGATTTGCGATTTGCCCTTACCGATCAGCGCTTCGATGTGCGTCATCTCAACATTTAGACGTACCCATGCCAGATTTTTCAGACCCTTGTTGCGACTTTCGGGATTCAACACTGCTTCGGCAAGCATCGTATCCACCCCAATCGGCGCAACATCGATCCCATAACGCCGCAGCACAACCAGATCATAATGCGCATTGTGTCCGTGTTTCGGCTTTTTCGGATCGGTTAATGCGGGCTTGATCGCATCGACCACCGTTTGTATCGGGAGTTGTTGCGCCCCTTCGACGGTATGCCCAAGTGGAATGTAATAACCATCGGTTTCGTTGACCGCCAGCGAAATTCCGACAATATCGGAGGTGAGCGCTTCCGTTCCGGTGGTTTCGGTATCGAACGAAATGCCCTCGGTAGAGGCTTCCAGCGCACGCACCAGATCAGCAAGGACTTCTGGTGTATCTACAATGATCGTTTTCACAACTTCACTGGCAGCATTTGCAGGTACTATCGGAACAATAGGGATAGCCGGAGCAGGTGGCTTTTCACCGTTTTTCGGAATCGGCGCGTACATCTCGTAGAGATCAGCTTCTTCATCGCTAATCTTTGGCGCGGGCGACGCAAACGGATCAACTGTGCCGGGAATGGGTGGCAGGCGGTCAATCAGCCGCCGAAATTCCAGTTTGCGGAAGAGTTCCGCGACGAGTTCCCGTTTGTAATCGTGCGCGACGCACGCCTTCAAATCCAGTTGCAGAGGAAGGTCAGTTTTGATGGTCGCCAGCATCTTGCTCAGGAAGGCGCTTTCCCGCCCTGCTACCAGATTTTTTTTCAGCCCCGGTTTCTGATCTTCGACATGGTTATAAATTTCCTTGAGCGTCCCATATTGCTGTAAGAGGATTGCGGCAGTCTTTTCGCCAATACCCGTCACGCCGGGGATATTATCGGAAGTATCGCCAACCAGCCCTTTGTAATCCGGGATTTGTTCCGGTTTGATGCCGAATTCTTCGACAACACGCTCTGAAGTATATGTTTGCAAACCCTGTTGACCCTGCTTGCGCGCCGGAAGTTGTACCCAAACCTGTTCTGTAACCAGTTGCAACAGGTCACGATCTCCGGTCAGGATATAAACATCAACGCCTAATGCTTCGGCTTGCCGTGTCACCGTACCGATCACATCATCCGCTTCGGTATCATCCAACTCAAGGATCGGGATATTGAATGCCTGCACCAGTTCACGGATGCGATCCATCTGCATCCGCATATCGCCCTGCATTTTTTCGCGCGTGCTTTTATAGCCCTCATAAACCGTGTCGCGCCCGCTCATTCCCTGATCGAAGGATACCGCCAGAAAATCCGGATTCGTATCCAGAATATCGAGCAGGGTACGCGCAAAGCCAAACGTTGCATTGGTTGGCTCTCCCGCAGAGGTCGTAAATTTTTCTACTGGCAGCGCAAAAAACTGCTGATAGGCCAGCGCGTGACCGTCGATCAGGATGATTTTCTGACGCTCTTCGGGCATTGTTGCAATCCTTATAGCCGAACGGATGTACACAAGAATTATAACGTAAGTAGTTGCAAATTGCCCGATCTTGCGCAGACGGATGCCATTTGGCGAAGAAAATTATGGTATTACATCACGCTCCCTGGATAGCCCAAAAGTACCATTGAATGATAATTGATACATAAACTACCATAACGCTTGATACATAAACTATTTCCGTGTTTCATAAGCTGATGAAGAAGTTTTTAGGAAGGCTCTAAAGTTATTACTTCTCATCCTGCCATTTTCCGCCTGTCGATACGGGCAATATTACTTATTCCAACCTTTGCGTTGTGGTGATTTGACTCACTGCAAACACCTATCAAATAATCCTTTGTGCTTTTGAAGGAGTGTTTTTGTTATGAACAAAACAATCATCTCGCACAGCAGCCCTGCGCTGACTGTAATCCCGCGTTTTGCTTCTTTCAGGAGGCCTGTCAGACTCAAATGGCGTTACGCCCTGCCTCTGTTCATCCTGTCACTGGTGATATGGCAACAACCAGCGCAAAGAGCATCTGCTGCCGTTCAGCGTGTCAAAATCCTATCCGGGAGTAATTATCTGGTTGTAGAAGCGCTTCGGGATGATATTGTTCATTTTGAGTTAGGGGCGGGCGCAGGCCCGGATGTCAGCCTGCCGCTTTACACAACACCGATGGTTGCCAAGACCGATTACACCGGGCCAACAGGCTGGACAGATAGCACTTCTGGAAACATCCGTACTTTTGATACACCGAGCGTAAAAGTTGCAGTAGATATTACTACGCTATGCCTGACCGAGACGGATAAGGCAAACAGCAATCAGGTCTTGACCACAATTTGCCCATTGAACCTTGCGGCAACCACAAAAGGCATCACATTCACGCAATCCAGCACTACAAACGTTTATGGGTTGGGCGAAAAATTTATGGCAGTTGGCGCACCCGATGGCGATTGGGTGAACAAAGTGCGTCCTCCTGGCTCCGATGGCAACGTCATGGAAGGTTACAACGGCGGCGCAGTAGGCAACGCTCAATTTCCGATTATGTATGCGCTCGGTAGTGGAAACAACAACTATGCGCTGTTCCTCGATAACACCTACAAGCAAACGTGGACATTCAACACCACACCCTGGAAAGTCGAGATGCTCGGTGATCAGATCAACTGGTATATGATCACTGGCCCGAACATCCAGGATTTGCGTAAGGATTATATGGATTTGGTCGGGCATCCGCTGATTCCGCCGAAAAAAGCGCTGGGGTTGTGGGTTTCCGAATATGGTTTCGATAACTGGGCAGAAGCTGATGGCAAACTGGCCTCACTGCGCACCAACAAATTCCCGATAGACGGGTTCGTGCTAGACCTGCAATGGTTTGGCGGCATCACGGCGAATTCGGATAACACCAATATGGGCAAGGTGACATGGGATACCGTCAACTTCCCCAACCCAACGACCAAACTCACGAATTATAAAAATAACGATGGCATCGGGATCATCGTCATTGAAGAGTCCTACATCGGAAAGGGACTCGCAGAACACACCGATTTATCGACACGTGGTTATCTGATTCGCGCGGGATGTGCCACCTGCGCCCCGGTCTACCTGACCAGCAATCCCTGGTGGGGCAAGGGCGGCATGATGGATTGGACGATTGATGCCGCTGGCGATTATTGGTTCACGACCAAGCGCCTGCCGCTGATTAACACGGGCGTGATCGGTCACTGGATCGACCTCGGTGAGCCTGAAATGTACGATGGTTCGGACTGGACATCGGGCGTTCTTCCTAACAAGCATACCCATGTCGCCTATCACAACCTGTATGCGTTCAAGTGGGCGCAAAGCATCTATGACGGCTATGTGAAGCCAGCGAACAGTATCACACAGCGTCCGTTCAGCCTGTCGCGCTCTGGCACATCCGGCATTCAACGTTTCGGAACAGGGATGTGGTCGGGTGATATTGGTTCCAATTTCGGTAACCTTGCGACGCACCTGAACGCCCAATTTCATATGTCGCTCTCTGGCATGGATTACTTTGGCGCGGATATTGGCGGGTTCCATCGCGGGGCGTGCGGCGGTTGCGATCTGAATGACCTGTATACGCAATGGTTCGCCAACGGAATGTGGTTCGATGTGCCAGTACGTCCGCATACGGAAAACCTGTGCAATTGCAAGCAAACCGCACCCGACCAGATTGGCAATCTCGCCAGTAATCTGGCGAATACACGCCAGCGCTATGAACTGACGCCGTACCTGTATTCGCTGGCCTATCGTGCTTATCTGAACGGTGAGCCTGTATTCCCGCCACTGGTCTACTACTATCAGACTGATACGAACGTCCGCACAATGGGCAATGAAAAACTGGTTGGGCGCGATTTGCTGGTAGCTTCAGCCTTCACACAGGGCGAGACACAGCGAAGTGTCTATCTGCCTGCTGGCGATTGGATCAACTATCACACCAATAGCTGGTATCACAGCACAGGCCAAACCTATACCAATATTCCAGAGTTTATCGGCGGTGTTTTCCGATTGCCTGCCTTTGCACGCTCCGGCGCGATCATCCCCAAAATGTTTGTGGATGACAAAACAATGAACGTCCTCGGCAAGCGTACCGATGCGACGACACGCGATGAATTGGTTGCCCGCGTCTATGCCAGCACCGCGCCGACGAGCTTCACGCTCTATGAAGACGACGGTCAGAGCAAGGATTACACCGCAGGCTCTACACGCACAACGCTACTCTCTCAACAAAAGACCAGCAGTACCAGCGAAACCGTGACGATTGGCGCGGGGTCTGGCACATTCGCCGGGGCAAATACCAGCCGTAACAACGTCGTTGAACTGGTTGTAGAAAACCAGAGCGCTACCAATGTGACTGTTAATGGCACGGCATTGACGCAATTCACCTCTCAAGCCAGCTTCGATGCGGCAACCAGTGGCTGGATTAACGCCGGAAGCAACCTGATACTGGCGAAGTCTGGCAGCCAGCTTGTTTCGACGGTCAAAGTCTTTGTATTCACGCTGGGCGCGCCTGTGCCAACGTCAACTCCTACCAACACGCCTGTCAGCATTTCGCAACAATTTGTTTGCTACAACGGCACAACCACAACGGGCGATTCTGTCTATGTCGTTGGGAGCATCCCGCAGCTTGGCAGTTGGGCAGCACAAAACGCGGTGAAGTTGAACCCGGATGGCCCTTATCCGACATGGACAGGCACGATTTCCGGTCTGCCCGCCAGCACCGTCATTGAATGGAAGTGTATCAAGCGGCATGAAACAGGTGACACCAGCACTGTTGTGATGTGGCAACCCGGTACAAACAGCGTCTTTACGTCCGCTGCCAGCGGTTTCGGCGGTACGACCTATGGGGATTTCAACAACGCAAACACCCCGACGCCAATTGCATCGGCAACGCGCACCAATACCCCTGTAGCGACGTTCCAGCCTGCGACGAGTACGCCAACCGCGACCCGCACCAACACGCCTGTACTTTCGCCAACACCCACGCGCACCAATACCCCAACGCCGACACGCACGAATACGCCGACCAAGACGCCTACTGTCAGCACGATTGCTGTTACGTTCAACGAAAACGCAACGACGGTCTGGGGACAGAATATCTATGTTGTTGGCAGCATCCCGGCACTTGGTTCGTGGAATACAAACAACGCGATCATGCTGTCGTCCGCAACCTATCCGGTATGGAGTGGAGTAATCAATCTGCCACCCAGCACAGCGGTTCAGTATAAGTACATCAAGAAGGATGGATCGGGCAACGTGATTTGGGAGAGTGACCCGAACCGGAGTTTCACAACCCCGGCAAGCGGAACATTCACGCTGAATGATACCTGGCGATAGGTGATAGGTTTGATTCCCTCTCCATTAGCGAAGAGGGAATCAGTAGCTGAGGCTGGCTGTGGCCTCAGCTATTCGTCGAACAGATAGCTGGCCTCGGCATAATAGCGGATACGTTTATGAGCGCTACGCTCCTGAATCCATCTTTTGAGATCGGCGTTTTTCTCTTCCAGCGATAGACCATCTTCCAGAAAAGCCGAAAGCGGATAGTGTAGACGCATCGCGCGCCCATGAATGACGTGCCGCGTGATCCCCGGCGGCAGGTACGCATGATCGCGCGCCGCTACCACAATTTCTACAGGCTGGTATTGCGGAAAGACGAAGATACCTACCGCGTTCGGATATTGTTCGCGGGCGGTGCGGAGCGAATCAGTATTGATACGGTTGAGAACACTCCGGCTCTTGTAGGTATCTACAATCTGACGCAACGTCGTATTGCGTTCCGCCAGCGTTTCGGCGTGCGAAGCTAGCGTGTATGCTTTGCCATCGTTCAGCGTGACATAAGCGAGCGCTTCCCGGCGGGCAAGCGCCGCACGCGCATTCAGCAAATCGCTGGCTTCGGCAATGATTCCCGGCAGTTCGCGCAGCCGACGCAACAACTCAAACCAAGAGATGTGGGAAACGACATGATGCCATGTATCAAGTTGTACGGCGTCGCTTTCGTAGTCTACCGATTGCACCAGAATGTATGGATAGCCAAGTTCGCGTAGGCAGTGATAGCGGTTCGCACCATCCAGAATCACATATCTCCCGTCGCCCATCGGTGCAACAATCGGCGGGTTGAGCCACGTCCCGGCTTTGCGGATACGTTCGAGAAGCGGCCCGGAGCGTTGCGCGTCGTGTTCCTCGTGCGGGGCGAGCGAATGCAGCGGCACAATGCGTAAATCCGGCATCGCCGGCGTATTTTCGTGAAGCATAAATTTTCCTTGCGCGCGTGAGTGTGTCAGCTAGAATGCGATGGCTTCTGCGCGCCATTTTCCATCGGCAAAAATATAAATCTGGTTCAATGCCGCGACGTAAATCATTTCGCCGCGCTCGAAACGTTGAATTTGTGCGCCCGTTCCCGATTCATCCCCTGTCGCCCAACCGAGGCCATTCCGTGCCGTAGGGTTGTTCTTCCAAACCTTGCCAAAGCCGCGAATCGGCGCTTTCTTGCCCGCAGGCGCAACTTCGCCGGGGTCAACCGGATCGACGCCTTCCACCCAGTTATCATCGAAACGGAGATAACTGCCATTGCTGAACAACGCATAGATCGATTTACGCGGTTGATCCGCAAGCGCAGACGCCCAGATCATTGTGCCGTTATCGAAACGTAGCGTCGCACCGCTGATACTCACAGGCGTGCTTTGTGGGCAACCGAGCGTTGTTTGCAACGCTTTATCTTTCTGATAGAGCGTCGTGAAGCCATTGGGTTGCAGGTTATTGGCACATGCTTTCGCGGTTGCGGGATTGAGCGTCGGCCTGGGCGGTACAGGTGTATCGGTAAACTCTGGCGTAAAACTCGGCGTGAAACTCGGTTCTTTGGGAGGCGCAGGCGTCCGGGTGGATGTCGGAAGCGGACGGAAGGTCACAACAGCGGTTTCGGGCAATGTCGGGCCAAATAGCGGTGTAGTCAGCATATCTGGTCCGGCAGTGGATAACTGTGCGACAACCGCCGGGGTTGCCGTGACATATATCACTACTGGAGTTGGACGCTCCGCATTACACGCACTGATCAATACCGTGATAGCCAGCAAAACCAGCAGGTTGAAAACCTTCCGCTGCATGATAATTCCCCGTTAAATAATTCGCTGTCCGAACAGGCTGGCAGCCAGTTCCACCGCAAGATTTGCTGTCTGATTCTGATGGTCGAGAATTGGATTAATCTCGACAATATCCAGCGAACGCACCTTGCCGCTTTCCGCGAATAGTTCCATCAACAAATGGGCTTCCCGATAGGTCAGGCCACCACGCACGGGCGTACCAACGCCGGGCGCTTCTACCGGATCGATGCTATCCATATCGAGACTGATATGCAGCGAATCAACATCCCGGAAATGCTCAAGAATCTGGCGCGCACAACTGGCGATCCCACCTTCATCAATTTCCTTCATTGTCAGGATCACGATTCCGCTTTGGCGCAACCGCTGCCGTTCGATCACATCAAGATTGCGAATCCCGATCATCGCCATCTGGGTCGGCTGCAATTTGGGAGCAGCACCACCAATACTGATCAAATCTTTTGGGCCATCTCCGAGCAATGCTGCAACCGACATCCCGTGAATGTTGCCAGAAGGTGACGAACGCGGCGTATTATAATCGGCATGAGCATCGACCCAGATCACGCCATGTTTGCCGCGTTGGGCAGCCCCAGAAACCGTTCCGATACTGATGCTGTGATCACCACCGAGAAACAGCGCGATCTCATCCGGCTGAACGCAATTTACAAAATTTTCGTAGACTGACTGGCATACACGCGCCACTGTAGGGAGGTGGCGGGCATTCTCGTCATCTATTTCGCCTTCGATCTCATTTTGCACAACGACTTCTACCACCGGAACGGAGACATTGCCATGATCGACAACCTCATAGCCCATTCCGGCAAGTCGTTCCTGCAAGCCAGCATAGCGTAATGCGCTTGGCCCCATATCGACCCCTCGCCGCTGCTGGCCTAAATCCATTGGTACTCCAAAAATGCGAATTGTCTTTGTCTTCCTCTGTATTTCCATCTTTTTCCTTACTTCCTAGCGTTCCCGTGCGCGCGCCATGAACCAGGTCTGGGCATTGAGGGATGCCTGACCTTCGGCAGCGCGAATCGGGTGATAACTACCGTTCGTACCAAGCCATTCGGCTTTGTAATTATCGGACATCTCGATAGACAGAATTTCGTCGATGATGCGCCGTTTGAGGGATTGCGCTTCAATCGGAAAGACTGTCTCTACACGCATATCAAGGTTACGCGGCATCAAGTCTGCGCTTCCCAGATAGATTTCTTCGTGTCCGCCATTCAAAAAATAGTATATTCGACCATGTTCCAGAAAACGCCCAATGAGCGCTCGAACCGTAATATTTTCACTGACGCCCGGCAAACCGGGACGCAGGCAACATATGCCACGCACCAGCAGATCGATCTTCACTCCGGCGATGCTGGCATCGTAGAGAAGGCGAATCATTTTAGGATCGACCAGCGAATTCATTTTGAAAATCAGACGGGCAGGGCGACCAGCGCGCGCATGACCGATCTCACGTTCGATCAAAGCGGCAATCTGCGGGCGCAGATGTTCCGGCGCAACCAGCAGTTTGCGATAACGGGTATTGGTCGCGTATCCGGTCAGGCGGTTGAACAACTCCGATGCGTCACTGGCGATGTCATCCCGACAGGTGAAAAGCGCCAGATCGGTATAGATGCGCGCTGTTCCCGCATTATAGTTGCCTGTACCGAGATGAACATAGCGCCGCACGCCTTCCGCTTCGCGCCGCACCACCAGCGAGATTTTGGAATGTGTCTTCAGCCCCATCAACCCGTAAACAACGTGTACCCCTTGGCTTTCCAATGCACGCGCCCAAACGATGTTGTTTTCTTCATCGAAGCGGGCTTTGAGTTCTACCAGTACCGCGACCTGCTTGCCGTTTTCCTGTGCCTTGAGCAACGCGCCCACAATCGGGGATTTCGAGCCAGTACGGTAGAGTGTCGTTTTAATTGCAAGTACAGAGGGATCGCTGGCCGCCTGCTCAAAAAATTCAATTGTTGGTACGAACGATTCGTAAGGATGATGCAGCAAAATATCACCCTTGCGAATCACCGAGAAAATATCCTCTTCCAGCGAAAGGTTTGGAGGAATGACAGGCTGATAGGGCGGAAATTTCAGGGTTGGCACGTCAATGTTTGGCAGTTCAGAGAGATCGTTCATCCCCAACGGAGCCTGCATCATATACACATCATCTGGCGATAGCGCGAGATGTTCCGTCAGGAGTTTCAGGATCGAGTCTGGCACTGTGTCCACAATCGTCATACGGACAACCTGCCCGAATTTGCGCAGCCGCACCCCTTCTTCGATGGTTTCGAGCAGATCGCTGGCTTCCTCTTCGGTAATGTCCATATCCGTGTCGCGTGTGATACGGAACGAACTGGCAGCCAGAACTTTCATGCCGGGAAACAACACATCCAGATTGGCGTTGATCAGGTCTTCCAGAAAGATAAAGCGAAAGCGTGCATCGGGCGCAACGTCCGCATAACGCACCAGAATTTCGTGGACTGGAATCAGGCGCGGCAAAACCCCCGTTGGCACTTTGATACGTGCAAAGAGTTTATGCCCCGTACTATCCTGCATCAAAATCGCCAGGCTCAGACTCAAATTTGAAATAAACGGGAACGGACGCCCCGGATCAACCGCCAACGGCGTCAGTACCGGAAAGACTTCATTTTCAAAGAACTGACGTAACGCCCCTTGTTGTTCCCCGGTGAGTTGGTCGTGCCGAAGAATATCAATTCCGTTCTCGGCTAGTTTTGGCACAAGCTCGTTGTGAAATACACGGCGCTGCTCGTGCATCATGGGGAGGGCGCGCGCACGGATTTCTGCAAGTTGCTGTGCTGGCGTCAGTCCGTCGGCGGGTGTATCGGTAACACCCTGTACCACCTGTTCCTTGATTCCGCTGACACGCACCATGAAAAATTCATCAAGGTTATTGCTGAAAATAGAAAGAAAACGCACGCGCTCCAGCAAGGGTAACTCCGGGTCAAGCGCCTGGTTCAAACAACGGCGATTGAATTCCAGCCAACTCAATTCGCGGTTGATGTATAACGCCGGGTCGTGCAGATCGGGCGCGGGCTGTGTTATCGGAGTGGAGAGCGGTGCATCAGTCATTTTTTATCTACATCCCATAATAACGATGGCGCACGACGGAGCGCTTCCGGTGTTGGTTGTTCCCACAAGTTGGATGATACCAGCGTTTCTATAGACGGCGATATTGGCGCATCGGCACGATCCTGCAAATAGCCAAGTGCGAACCATGCCACCAGTTGCCAATCTGCCGGGATTCCCAACTGTTCCGAAAGTTGCATCTCATATGAATCGATTTCGATAAACCGAAAACCCATTGAGAGAGAAGCAGATACGAGGGAAAAAGTCTGCACCACTGCCCCAAGTGTGATTGCTGAATACAAGCCCTGCAATTCGCCTGGTCTGTATTCCGAGCGATTGAGCGCGATTCCCATCCGTACCGGAGCGATATTTTGCTGATTAATTAATTGATCGAGAGAATCACGAAGCGCTCCATCAGTGATCAGGATGAAACGCCAGGGCTGAGAGTTAAAATGGGATGGGGAACGCGCCGCCGCCTCGACCAGCAGTTTCAGGTGTTCGGGGCGTACCGGGTCGGCGCGAAAATGCGGGGCGCTGCGATGAAGCCGGATCGCTTCCAGCAAATCCATAGTTATGCCGTGACCTGTTCCTCATTGTCTTCGGCGTCTTCGTCATAGACCAGTTGCTTGCCTGTATAGCGCGCGTTCTGGTCACGGTGCATCCCGTGCGTTTCTGCGACGATGTACAGCGGACGTCCGCGCACCTCGTCATAGATACGCGCGATGTATTGACCCATGACAAAGAACAGGAAGAAGGTCACACAGGCCACTGCCAAAATCAGGACGATAGAGGTAGCTTGCCCCTCAAACCATGCGTTGTTTCCAGTCACAAGGCGCAAAATAGCGACTATCGGGATCGCCAGAAATGCCAACACGCCGAAAATAGCGCTGATGTAGGCCGCGACCTGTAGCGGCCAGAACGAGAAGCCCGTAATCGCGTCCCATGCCAGCTTGAGCATTTTCTTGAGCGGATAGCTGGTTTGTCCCCATTCCCGTGCTGCACGTTTATAAAGTACACCAGTTTGCTTGAAACCAACCCAGCTTGCCATCCCGCGAATGAAGCGGTTATGTTCGCGCATATGCGACACTGCATCCACCACGCGCCGATCCATCAAACGGAAGTCGCCCGTATCCAATGGAATATGAATATCTGCAATCTGGTAAATCAACCGATAAAACAGCTTGGCAGTCAGCAGCTTGAATGCCGATTCGCCCTGCCGTGTTTCCCGTTGCGCATAGACAACCTGGAAGCCTTCTTTCCATTTGGCGATCAATTCCAGGATGACTTCTGGCGGGTCTTGCAGATCGGCGTCAATGATGATTACAGCCTTGCCTCGTGTATAGTCCATTCCGGCGGTGACTGCGGTCTGGTGTCCGAAATTGCGGGCGAAATTGATCACTTTGACCCGATCATCGTTGGCGTTCAGCGCCTGCAATTTTTCCAGCGAATCATCGCGGCTGCCATCATTGACCGTGACGAGTTCCCAGGGTTCGCCCGTCGTGTCCATGACTTCCTTTACGCGCGAATAGAGTTTTTCAATATTGCCGCTTTCGTTGTAAATCGGCGCGACAATCGAATAGGTAGGGCGGGGCGTTTTGCTCATGATCTGTCTGTCTTTCCGGGCGAACTGCGCATACTATACCATGCAGCGTCAGATTGCGCATGGTCTGATAGATTACACTGTTGGTCGTGTATTCCCCCGCTATTAGGTGCGGAACTTTGATTAACCCTCCGTAATCTCCTGGCTCTTGCCCTGCTCACCGTTCAAAGAAACATATTTGCCATGTTACGCAACAAACGGCCTGATAACCAGGCTGGCTGGCAAAATTTTTACGATGTCTTTGACATTATGAGTATAAATTGGGACTTGTAGCCGATGGCAAACGGATGCAATCAAACAGTCATCAATATGCACTCCAACACTCAGGCGATAGGTCTCCATTTGCTGCATTGCCCAATCTTGATCTTCCTTTGTCAGATGAAGCAATTCAAACTGCGTTAGAATAGACAAACACAATACTAGTCCAGCTTTACTGGGCGCACCATCAATAAATTCAAGCCATGTGATTGAACTGATGGAAAGTTGATCTCTCTGGCTATTGAACCATGCCAATGCTGCTGGATGTTTTCGATATAGATGAATCAATACCGAAGTATCAACGAGCGCTACAGTCATTCTTGACCCCAGTCAGGATTACGACGTTCTGCTTTGGTTCGTCGTCTCTCCCGCACCCACGCTTCGGGATCGGAAATATCCATTTGATCTGCCTCATCAAGATCAAACTGATTTACCAGCGCGACAAGTTGTTCGCCCCATGTTGATTCCTGTGGTAGAGCGATTTCCCGATTCCCGGTGAAATTGTCTAACCATGAACGCAGGCGATCACGTTCGCCAGACGGCATTTGCTCAATCAATGGTTTGACTTGTTCAAATGTTATGTCGCTCATTATTTCCAGCCATCACTCATGATACTTATTACCATTATAGTCTCCGATAATTTTCTCTAGCTCCCATTCCGCTGTTCGTGCAAATAATGCATATCACTCACACTACGGAGACGTTCGGCGGCTTGCTCTGGCGTGATGTCGCGCTGCGGTGTACCGAGCATTTCATAGCCGACCATGAATTTACGTACTGTTGCCGAACGCAGCAGCGGCGGGTAGAAATGCGCGTGCAAGTGCCAGTGCATCTGATCTCCCTGATTGGTTGGACGCTGGTGAAACCCCATCGAATAGGGAAATGACACATTGAACAGATTGTCATAACGCGCAGTCACATTACGGAGTGCATCGGCAAGCCCATCACGTTCATCGTCGCGCAGTTCGCTGATTGCTGTAACATGCCGTCTGGGAAGTATCATCGTCTCGAAAGGCCAGATTGCCCAGAATGGCACAAGTACCACAAACGAGTCATTCTGATAAACGATGCGTTCGCCCAGTCTCAATTCCTCTTCCATATAATCGGCAAGAAGCGATTTACCGTGCGCCACCCAATATTCCATCTGCGAATCATTTTCGTGAATCACTTCCTGCGGGAGATGCTGGCTTGCCCAGATTTGACCGTGCGGATGTGGGTTGCTTGCGCCCATCATCGCACCGCGATTCTCGAAAATCTGCACATAATTGATATACGGACGCTCGCCCAATTCAACGAATTGTTCCACCCATGTATCGACAACAGCGCGAATCTCCGGCGTAGTCATCTGCGCCAGCGTGAGGTCGTGGCGTGGATTGAAGCAGACCACACGACAAACGCCGCGCTCAGTCTCGGCATATATCAAAGAGTGAGGAGAGTATGTGCCTTCGGGAATATCTGATAGGAGTGCTTGGAAATCATTATCAAAAACATAGGTGGTCGCATAGGCTGGGTTCTGAATCCCGCTGGTGCGCGAATTGCCGGGGCAAAGATAGCACGTTGGATCGAATTTGGGACGAACATCTGTCGGCGGTTGTTCCATTTGACCCTGCCAGGGACGCCTGGCACGATGGGGCGAGACGATTATCCATTCGCGGGTGAGTGGATTATAGCGGCGCTGCGAATGTTCAGTCAGATTCAACATAAGAGCCTCTCTGGTTGGCTGTGATATTCATTGGCAAATAAATTGCTTTTCGGGTTAGATTATCGCATGGAGGCATGTCTCGCAATTTCATAAGCCATCCAGATTGAAATAAATCATGACTTCAAAATCAACTGCCCGGATCGCTCGTGCCACTATCGCGCCAGATCGCATCATGCCGTTTATACGACGCCATCCCTGGGTATTCGAGCGGGCAATCACCCGCATACATGGTAATCCCGCCGATGGTGACCTGATCGACTTGATCAGCGACACTGGCGAATTTCTGGCGCGCGGTTATTGGAATAGCCAATCGCAAATTCGAGCGCATATCCTCTCCTGGGATGAATCGGAAATCCTCGATTCGGCGTGGTGGGGGGCGCGTTTGGAACGTGCGATCAATTCACGCGCGCTTTTCAATGCAGAGCATAAAGCCGGGAAACCTGTTGCCTATCGTTTGATCAATGCCGAAAATGATGCTTTGCCCGGTTTGGTCGTAGATCGCTATGGCGATTATCTGATCCTGCAAGCGCTCACCAAAGGGATTGATGTACGGAAAGAAATGATCGTCAACCTGCTGAATGACTTGTTACACCCTGCTGGCATTTATGAGCGCTCCGATATGGATGTGCGCCTGAAAGAAGGGTTGCAACACTCAACAGGTGTGCTTGCCGGGAGCGAACCACCCGAATTGGTGGAAATCACAGAAAACGGACGGCGATTTCTGGTAGACATTCATCGTGGACATAAGACGGGGTTCTATCTTGATCAACGCGATAGCCGTGAATATCTGCGCGATTGGCTGCGATCTGACCCGGAACGCAGCAAGCGAACCATCCTGAATTGTTTCAGTTTTTCCGGCGGCTTTGGTCTGTTCGGGATGCACGGGCAAGCGGCGCGAGTGATCAATATCGACTCTTCCGGGGATGCACTGGCGCTTGCGAAACGCAACTACAAACTGAACGATGTGCGCGTCAACGATGCGGATTTCGTCGAAGGGGATGTATTTCAGGTTTTGCGGCAATATCGCACGGAAGGACAACAATTCGACGGAATCATCCTCGACCCACCAAAGTTCGCCAATTCGCAGAAGCAGATCGAATCAGCAACGCGCGGTTATAAGGATATAAATCTGCTGGCATTCCAACTGCTCAGACCCGGCGGATTTCTGATGACATTTTCGTGTTCCGGCCTGATCGATATGGATTTATTCCAGAAGGTTGTCTTTGGGGCGCTGGTGGATTCCCGGCGAGAGGCACAAATTATCAAACGGCTGGGACAAGCGGGCGATCATCCTGTCGCGCTCAACTTCCCGGAAGGGCAATATCTAAAAGGGTTGATGTGCCGCGTCTGGTAGCACGCAAAGAAAAACCCTCTGCCGCACAAGGCCAGAGGGCTTTCTCTACCATATGAACCCAAAAAATATGCTAATTATCGTATAGAAGCCAATCAATTGCCTGTAATTCCTCATCCTGTCGGTAGTAGCGCATCTTGTGACGGGGAATGGGCATTGTCCGCTTGAGAACATCAATAATGGGCGTTTGATAGGCCGTATCCCCAACCACCACCGCATGACGGGTTGCAGGTGGGCGTGGATGTCTGTTGAGCAACGGGCGTACCTGTGCAATCAATGTCGAAAGGGAGATTGCCCCGAAGTTGCCTTCGCTCAGGATACAAATTGTTTCTGTGCTATCCGATTTGGAATAAATATCATCGAGTATCTGGAAATACGCATCGACGGTTTCCGGGCATATCTTTTTGACAATGATATGATGAATGGCATTGTTGAACAATTCATGTGTGCAATAAGGGTTCGTGCTGATGATCGTTGCGAACAGCGTTGTAGTGGATTGCATGAAACCGGACTCCGCGACACTATAATTGTTTGGAAGAGTGTTTAACATACCGTTGAGTTTATTATGTTTTACAATAGGTAGATAGTCCCCCCTGTCAAATTTTTTGTGAATTATTTTGAAATTGGCAATCGTTTTCTCAATACTTCACGCAGAAGTTTCAACGCCTCTCTTTAGAAAGCAATAACAAAGAATTTTCGACAGTTATGATGTATTCAGGATGCAGAAAGGATCATGGCAATGACCCTACCAGATTTTTACAATCCACAAACAGTAACAACGTTTCGTCAGCCGGATTTGCAAAGTGCCTATCAGGAGGGACGCACCCGATTTCAAAAGCCAGCAATTGCGGATAAAACCCGCGTTCTCGCCTGGTTTATCGACATTCAGATCGATTTCGTTTTTCCTGCTCCGCTGGGCAATCTCTCCGTACCCGGTGCGCCCGAAGATACACGTCGTACTATCGAATGGGTCTATCGCAATGTGCAGGACATCACGCACATCACGGCATCGCTTGATACCCATACCCCATTCCAGATTTTCTATCCGACATGGTGGCGCAATGCCGAAGGTAATCCGCCTGCTTCTTATACCGTGATCACCAATGAAGATGTTGAAAAAGGGCGCTGGTTGCCCGTTCTGGATGAAGAATGGTCGCGCCAATATGTGAAACAACTGGAAGGCATCGGCAAAAAACAATTGATGATCTGGCCTTACCATTGTATGGAAGGCTCACCCGGACGGGCGCTTGTCCCTTCGGTGAGCGAGGCGATCATGTACCACAGCGGCGCACGCATGGCACAGCCAACCTATTTGACCAAAGGAACAATCCCGCAAACAGAGTTTTATTCGGTAGTTGAGCCGGAAGTCAAGTATCCCAAGCACCCGGAGGGCATCCTGAATATACAATTTCTGGAAATGATTTCGGGGTATGATTTGATTTATGTGGCAGGGCAGGCGCGTAGCCATTGCGTCCTGGAAACGGTGAACTCAGTGATCCGTCATTTTCAGAATGCGCCAGACATTATCCAGAGAGTACGTTTCCTGAATGATTGCACCTCATCTATTACTGGATTCGAGGAAAGCACAGAGAAGCGAATCGCAGAGTTTGCCGCGCACGGAGTACGACTGGTGAATTCAACTGATCCGATAGAATGACCCTCCAGAAATAGCTCACACTCTCAGGTTTTGTAGTGTGAGCCATTTTTTGTGCCGATGCTCTATTCCGGTGTTGTGATTTCTACCGCCTCACCAATCTTGTCAAAAATAATTTTGAGGGTCATTTTGGCGTTGACGTTATCCGTTGAATAGATAGCCGATCCCCTGAAATTAAATGTTCCTTCCAACGTGAGCGCATGGAACATATTATCCTGCGCACCAATCCAGGGCTTACTCTTGAAGGTTGTCCCTTTTAGCGCGTTTGCCATGAGGCCGACAAATATATTGACCTGTGTATCGGTGAGCTTCCGGGTGCGGCTCTGGACTGCTATAAAATCCAGAAATTTCTTCATGACGAGGTTCATCTCGTGGGTGCGAAACAGAATTGAAAAATCGTAGACATAGGCAAACTCAATCATTTTCTGCTTGTCGATGGTCGCGTTTGTTCCAGTGCGGCTCAGGGTCAGGAAGTTGGGAGTGCGCGGCAGTTGCTGCATGGCAGTAATAAACTCGGCATCTGCCAAGAGTTCTTTGAATGCTTCCGCCGTTTTATCATCCAGACCGCCCGCAGTGGCATTCTGCAAATATTCCTGGTTACCGATCATGGTCAGCAGATCAGTACCATCCCAACCGGAGGCTTTGCCATCAACAATTGTTTGAGTGTTCAGATAGCCATCCAGCCAAACATATTTGATGCCCATTTTGGTGGTAGTCTTCTTACTCTTTTCGGTTGTCGTCAGCGTTCCATCCATATTCAACGAGAACTTGATTGCGTTCGCCAGCTTTTTCTGATCGTTTTCTTCAATGGCGGCGAATACGTCTCCAGTCAGATCAACCGCGCCTGTTCCTTTGGCAATATACTTGAGCGATCTATCATTGTAGCGATAATCTACTGTCAGTTCGACGACAGGCTGAAAAGTTGTCAGTTTGGAAATATTTTCAATCGCTGCCGTATAGATTTTGCAGTCGGCGGCATTCAATTTGAAGCAATTTTGCGTTTGTTGTGCAAATGCTCCTGTGGGCGCGGCGAGGCTGATCATAAAAACAGTTAATATAAGGAGTAGGACTGTGAGTCGAAACCAACGCATGTTGCTGCCCTTTTGTTATTAAGGATTTCGATTATAACAGGGCGATAGAACTATGATGTATCAGATAACTAACACACTTTGTATTTTTGAAGAGGATAGGCTGTGAACCGCACTGACAGGCTGCTTGCGATTGTCCTTGAACTCCAGGCGCAAAAACAGTTGCGTGCCGAAGACCTTGCCGCCATTTTTGAAGTCACCAGGCGGACGATCTACCGCGATGTTCTGGCGTTGATGGAATCCGGTGTGCCGATTGTATCCGTACCAGGGCAGGGCTATTCGCTGGTTGAGGGTTATTTCCTGCCACCACTGACTTTCACCACCGACGAGGCGATTATGCTGCTGCTCGGCACGGATTTTGTCGGGCAGAATTTTGATGCCCAATATCGTAGCGCGGCACAATCCGCAAGCCGCAAGATTGTAACTGTGCTGTCAGAGGCACTACGTCACGAGGTTGAATATCTGGAAAGCAGCATTCAGTTTGTCGTCCTCAATGGAACCTTCGCCCCGGAAACACTTCAACAATTGCGGCGCGCAATCATCCAGTGCAAAACGGTACAGTTTCGCTATCATAAGCGCCACCGGGATGGCGGATCAAGCGATACAAGTCTGCGTGAAGCCGATCCCTATGCGTTGCTCCATGTTGCTGGTACGTGGATGCTCATTGCGCATTGTCACTTGCGCCACGATAGACGACATTTTCGGCTGGATCGCATGGATGATGTCACCGTGCTGGATAAAGGGTTCAAGCGTCCGGCAGATTTTAAAATCGAACACGAGGAACGAAAAGAACGCCCTATCATCGTGCGGGCGTTGTTCGATCACGAAACGGCACGTTGGGTACGCGAATCGCCCTCCTTTTTTCAAGTAGCACAGGAAGAATGCCCTGATGGGTTATTGATTACGCTCGCTGTCCAGCAACCCGGCGATATTCTCAACTGGTTGTTGGGTTGGGGATCGCATGTTCGCGTACTGGAACCCGAATCGCTGCGTGAAATGCTCGCTCGTGAGGCTGAAGGCATCCTTAAAAATCATCTCCCTCAATGATGTCTCAAACTTGCAAAACGCTACTGACATAATGTTGTCACTCGCCTCCACTACAATGAAGATGTAAACAATAAACAGAGTGGAGAGCAGAAATGAATCTGGGTTATATCGTGTTGTACGTGCGGGATATGAGCAAAGCAAAGGCATTCTACACTGAACTGCTCGGCGCGGAATTTCTGGAGAAGGATTCCAGTCCAACGTTTATCTCTCTTCGCCCGATGGGAGGCTCTCTGATTGGGTTGCAGGACAAGGCAACATCTCGCCTCGCCCCGGCACGGGAAACAGAATCGGGAAGTGTGGAACTCAGCTTTGAAGTTGATGACGTAGATCACACATGGAAACACTGGAAAGAAAAAGGAGTGGAATTGCTGACAGAGCCGGTAGATTTACCATTCGGACGCTATTTTCTGGCGAAAGACCCGGAGGGTAACTATCTCTCTATCTATCGTTTCAACCAGCCGCCAGCTATCGCAGCAAACTAATTAATTGAAAAGCAATCAGGGGTAGATGTTTACCCCTGATCGCCTGCTCAATCCTGATCGTTAATTACACAGATTTACGGAATCGTCGCCAGCCTGTGACGATGATCGCCAGCGCTATCCCTGCAATTCCCGGCAACAACCAGCCAAAGTTTCTGGATTCTGGTGTCTCTCCGGTAGCGGGCAGATTGCCTCTGGTGATGCGTACTGTCGCGCTTGCCGAGCGTTGCACGCCGCGTCCATCGGTCAGGGTTGTGACGTTGGTTACATCCTGCGGTGTTTGCGCCGATGGATTCACCTGTGCGGTGATGGTCATGGTTACTGTCTGTCCCGGCGTCAGCGTTCCAATGGCGAACGTCACTGTATTTCCGGCGATAGTGTAAGTTCCCTGCGTGCTTCCCACAGTTTTTATGATAAACACGGCTGGGAGCGGGTCAACCACAACGACGTTTGATATAGTCGCACTTCCCGGATTCGCCGCCGTGATGGTGAACGTCACGATTTCGCCGGGCAGAAGCAAGGCAGGGCTGGCAAACTTGCTGATTACCGGGTCGGTAATGATGACCACAGGGGTAGCACTTGCGCCCGCAACCGCCGTGTTGGTCGCCGTAATCGCGCCTGCCGTTGCCGTAGTTGTAGTGGTCGCGCTGGAAGATGCAACGACTGTTGCCGTGCCTGTTCCGGTTGCTGTTTCGGTAGCTGTCGCCGTTGACACGCTTGTGCTTGTGACGCTGGCTGTACTGGTAGGCGTTAGCGTTTCAGTCGCCGTGCTAATGACGGTATTCGTCACTGTCGCAGTGAATGTCGCCGTGTTGGTAGCAGAGGGTACCAACGTCGCTGTATCGGTTGCTGTCACGCTTGGCGTGATTGTTATTGTACTCGTTGGTGTCGCCGTATCGGTGGCGATATTGGTATTCGTTGCTGTCGGGCTTGACGTACTCGTCAGCGTGTTGGTCGGCGTGAGCGTGAATGTTGCTGTTTCGGTTGCGCTAGGCGTCAGCGATGGCGTCGTTGTCAATGTATTGGTTGCTGTTATCGTAGCCGTAAAGGTCGGTGTGTCGGTATTCGTAGCCGTCAGGCTCGGCGTGGTTGTAAAAGTTGGTATATTGGTAGCCGTGTCCGTTGCCGTAGCTGTCGCGCTTGGTGTGATGGTCGGTGTTTCTGTTGGAGTATCAGTGGCGGTAGCCGTCGCGCTCGGCGTGGTTGTTGGTGTTTCTGTCGCGGTATGGGTAGCTGTCGGCGTATTTGTAGCCGTGCTGGTTGCTGTACTGGTAGGTGTCGGTGCAGCCAACTCCAAATCCCATGTATCGCTGCCCGTGCTGCTAAAACCGATGCTGATATTATCAATATTTCCAATGAACCCAACATAGGTGGTGCTTGAGTCGCCCATCGAAAACTTAATCGAAGGGTATCCACCCGTAAACCCATTGATGACGCGCGTACCAGCAGGCAATCCGGCTGTTACTGTCGCATAGTTTCCACTGGCAACGTAGGTTCCGCTTGTTCGGTTAAACAAACGCCAGAATGTTGAGGCGGGATTGAGCGTGTCCCATGTTTGCCAGACCCCCGTTGTCGTACCCGGCGGGATAAAATCCAGTCGAAAATTATAGGATGTTCCGGCTCCGGTGGTATCGAGATAGAGATTGATATACCAGTTCAGGAATTTTGTAGTAGCCGGGCTGATATAGGTGCTGTAACGCAGATCGGTCAGTGTATTGAGGAGCAGACCGTTATACGCAGCATCATTACGCCCAAAGGAAATTTTTTCACCAGCCGCAGTTATGGTCGTACCATAACTCCCCGTCCCCAACGGCGGTGTCGCTGGCCCGGAAACGAACGCGGCGGTTGGCGGAGTTGTCAAACCGTCGTTGAAAAGCAGCCAGCCCTGCAATGATGAGGCTGTGACTATATATGTCGCGGCACGAACCGTAATGCCGCTTCCCATAAATATCATGACTAATATTATAAGTATGCCAATACCTCGTATGGCAAACCGATCTTTTGACCTGTACAAGAACGCCCCCTTTATCGAAAAACCGCCACCCACCAAATTTGTTTCCGTTTGGTTTGCAAACAAGCGTATTGCGAAATCGTTACAACAAGAGACAAATTATATAAATCTGGGGACAAAATGCAATTTGGAGTTCATTAGAGAACCCAAGTTGCTAGTTGAAAGGAGTTCATGAAAAGTTCCAGAATAGGAGTAACCA
>CAYSOC010000027.1:25281-48949 GCA_964432445.1 uncultured Anaerolineaceae bacterium | reverse complement strand
ATCAACCAGGGGCAGCGTTGGGGGCGGTTGCGCCGGACGGGAGAAGAGCTTTCCCAAAAACTGGGACGTGAGCCTAGTTATGAGGAATTGGCAGAAGCCGCAGAATTGACAGTTGACCAGGTTCAGGCTACACTAGCGGCAGCGCGTGAACCGATGCAAATCGACGAATTGGTAGGCGAGGAAGAAGATCGTCCGCGTGAGGACTTACTCGCTGATACCGAATCCGAATTGCCAGAAGAAGCAGCGGCACGCCAACTCCTGACGGAAGCTATTGAATATCTGCTTCACAGTCTCCCGGAGCGCGAGGCTGCTATTTTGAGATTGCGCTATGGTCTGGATGATGGCGAAGGGCATAGCATGGCGCAAATTGGCGAGATTATGGGCTATTCCCGTGAACGCATTCGCCAGCTTCAACATGAAGCGTTGAGCAAATTGCGCCGACTGAACCAGAGATTGAATCTCAACGATTATCTGGACTAAACCTTTCCTATCCCCCCTCTGGGTTTGGTCGGACGGGAATCAACGGAAGTTGGTTCTCGTCTTTTTTATCCCTGATATGGGATGGATGATTCTGCACGGCTTCCCCGCGATAATCTGATAAAATTTCTGATTAATCGACAATATTGCTATGATGTTGTCAAGGTCTTTTCGAGGTTTTGGAAATTGAGATGAAGCGTTTTCTGCTATTCACGGTTTGTGTTGTGTTATTGCTGAGTCCATTGATGGTCACACCTGCGCGTGCTGCGGGTGCGTGTGAGGGCGATCCCGATGGGCAAGCCTGTAAGGACGAGATTGCTTCCAATCCGCAGCCGCCGCTGGATCGCATCGCGGTGGATCGGCGTGAGGTTGGAGCGTATAGCTTTTATAAAGTACAACCGGATACGGTTGTCTATGATGGCCCGAACGGGAATATCATTGGTGGCATCACCAACGGTTTCAGCTTTGTGATTGTTGTTGCACAGAAAGACGGTTTTGCCCAACTCCGCGATAAGACGTGGGTGCAGCGTTCACAGTTGAAACAAACCTATGCCAGCAACTTTTCCGGCGTGATGCTCAAAGGGGTGCCCTTCCCCGTAGCATGGATGATTCAGGCAACCCTGCCCAGCCCTGCACCGGGTGCATCCAACAGCAAAGCGACCCCGGCCATTCCGCGTTACAAATTGGTCTATATTTTTGCGACACGCAAAATTGGACAATGGGATTGGTATCTGGTTGGGCCGGGACAGTGGGTCGAACAGCGCAAGGTCGCGCGAATGCTCCCCGCCAGCAGACCAGTCGATGCAACTGCCAAGTGGATCAATGTGAACCTTTATGAGCAAGTGTTGACGGCCTATGAAGGCGATACGCCTGTTTTTGCGACATTGATTTCTTCCGGCCTGCCAAACTTCCAGACCAATGTTGGCTCGTTCAAGGTGTGGTCACGCCGCAAGAGTACACCGATGTCTGGCGCAATGGGGCAGCCCGATTTTTACTCGCTGCCTGCTGTGCCTTACGTGATGTTTTTTGATAATGAGATCAGTCTGCACGGCACGTATTGGCACGATGGATTCGGGTTCAAACACTCGCATGGATGCGTTAACATGACCATCACCGATGCCAAATGGGTCTACGATTGGCAGGGCGATGCCGATATGATGGTCAATGTCACAGGCGGCAAGTAAAAGCGTAAGACATCATAGGGGTTTGACATTGAGCAAACTCCTGGCTGATTAAATCCTCATTGTGATACGCTCTCGTTGCCCATCTACGAACAACGAGAGATATTCTCAACGCTTCGGCGCAGGCCATTCGCGCAAGGCATAGACGGGAAGTGGTTGCGCCTTCCCTTTCAATGCCAGCGGCTCAAGACTCTCCATCTGGGTGGCCTTATCTTTAATATCATCCTGAACTGTTTGCGTCAGATAGATTTGATTGTCTACGGCACGATCCATCAAACGTGCAGCGGTATTCACAATGTCGCCCTGCACATTGAATTCACGCCGCCCGCGTGTGTCTCCGATTTCTGCCTGGAAGACGCGCCCGCGTGATAGCCCAATCTGGCAGGTGATATTTACAGGCTTTCCGCCAACCAGCGGCGGTTTGCTATTCACTTCGATGATCAGGCGACGAATCGCCCATGCTGCGTTTGCCGCGCGAATCGAATCGTCAGTATGTGCTGTCGGGACGCCAAAATAGATTACAATGTCCGAACCGCCAACATGGTAAGTCACTTTCTTGAGCATCCCGCCCTGTTCTTCGACCTTCGCGTTGATCTGTGAAAAAATGTAACAAAAGCGCTCGACCAGATCAGGGAGTTCGCTATCATAGGCCTCATCTACAGATTCCGGCAGACCGATCAGGTTGACAAACATGATTGTTGCTTCCGGGAAATCCGGCGGCAGGGGTCGGTAGGTGAGAGCATTTTCTACCAATAGATTCAGCACAGGAGCGGGCAGGTAGCTTGCCAGCGGCTCAACCCGACCCATCATATCCTCGATTTGCGAAATAATCGCCGGGACACTGCGATCCAGCAGAACGTTTCCAGCAGCTTTGGTTGTTGGCTGTGGAATGGAATAATCTTCCAAATCCTTATCTGCCAGATCGTCAACCACCAGAAAATGCTTTTCCTTTACTCCCGGCTCAAAGCGAAATTGCTCCTTGACCAATTCATATGCCGAATCGGTCAGATTGACGCGCCCGACCATACCCGCGCCTTCGGAAAGTTTGGTGCGTTGTACAGTATTACCCAGCAGCACGTGTTCCATGCGACGCGGCGTCCCGATGTCTGCCGTGAAGAAACGTCCGGCATGAATACCAACACGCATCTTTAGCGCGAAAACACCCTGTGCCGTTTCAATCTGTCCAAAGGTTTGATCCATAATGCGCTGCATTTTCAGGCCAGCGCGAACAGCCTGCGCGGTATCACTATAGCGACTGTCCCCTTCAAACTGCGCCAGCATCGCATCGCCTGTGAATTCCAGCAGCGTACCGCCAAACGCATTGATCACTTCGATCATTTGCTTGAAATAATCGTTCAGGCGATAGAGCAGTTCTTCCGCACCCGCGCGACCACGCGGCGCATTCGCTTCCATCAGTTTGGTGAAACCCGAAAGATCGGTGAACATCAGCGTACCAGATTGCCATGAATAGCGAGATTGACCGGGATTAGGCAAGTCTTCATAAACCTGTCGCGGGATATAGTCGCGCAGGTTGCGCCCAAGCGCCCGCAGTTGATCGAATACTTTGGTCAGTACGCGCGCCGAGGGACTTACCCATGCTTCGGCATAGACATTTGCCGGAAGCAGCGAACGCAAACGGGGTTCGAGCGATGCCCATGGCGGGATACTATTATGAGTTTCAGGCTGATTCATCGCTATTTTCTTTCCTTGTGAACATCATAAATTTCTCAAATTGTGCCAGATAATAACACGGAACTCCCTGGCAGACGCACCAAACCCGGAAAATTTCACGGGGGAATGACATCAGAGGAGGTTTTAAAATTTTCTGGAATCAGCCGGGTAAACAGCACAAAACCCGTTTTCGAGGTAAAATAAACATCTGGTCTACGGAATATTTTGCTCATGTTGATGATGGGAATTGACCCCGGAACAGCCACAACCGGTGTTGCATTTGTGCGCGAAGAAACCGATGGAAGCTATACCCCTATATATTACGGTGCTGTGCTGACTCCTGCTGGCGAACCGATGCCACGCCGTCTGCAAATGCTGTATCGTGAACTCAGCCAGCTAATCTCGGTGTATAAACCGGACGCAGGGTCAATCGAAGAAATGTTCTTTGGGAAGAACGTCACGGCAGCGATTACGGTGGCTCAGGGGCGCGGGATTGCGTTGCTGGCGATGACCAACGCCAATCTGCCGATTTATGAGTTCAAGCCCGCCGAAATCAAGCAGACTATCGCAGGCTATGGCAACGCACCCAAACCACAGATGCAGGAAATGGTCAAAACGTTGCTCAAACTGGATAAAATTCCGAAGCCTGACGATGCCGCCGACGCACTGGCAATCGCTATGACCGGATTGCAAAATTCCCACTGGGAACGCATGGTAGACAAAGGTTCACAATGATCGAAATGCTCCGGGGCGAAGTCGCCCATATCGCTGCAAATGCAATTGTTCTGATGGCAAATGGTGTCGGTTATAAGGTCTTTGTGCCAAAGAGCGCCTTTGATACTATTCATGAAGAGGGACAGCAGGTGACATTGCACACCCATCTTTCTGCCAACGGGCAAAACGGGCCGATTATCTTTACGCTCTATGGCTTCATGAGTCTTGAGGATAAAGAACTTTTCGAGACGGTGATCACTGTGAATGGCGTTGGTCCAAAGCTGGCACTGGCAATCCTCTCTACCCTTTCTGCTGGTCAGTTGCGCCAGGCTATCGGGCGCGAAGAAGCCGCTGTCCTGACGCGCGTTCCCGGCGTCGGCAAGAAAACCGCCGAGAAGATCATCTTTGAACTGAAAAACAAGATCGGCGCAGATGGACTCTCTCCGATGGTTGTGGTAACGGATATTGATCGGGATGTAATTGCAGCGTTGACCGCACTCGGCTATAGCATTGTAGAGGCACAAGCTGCCTTGCAATCAATCCCGCGCAGCACACCACAGGATTTGAATACCCGAATTGCTCTTGCTCTGCAATATTTTGGATGATCTATGCTGCATAAATACCAGTCAGAGCCGATTCGTCCTGCCCTGATTCTTTTGTTGATTGTTGCGGTGGTGGTGGTGCTGTTGCCGCCACCTGTGCGCGTCGTCGGGGCGTTTTTTTTCAGCGGTCCGGTTGCCTGGGCTTTGCTCCAGTCCTTGCGTAACAATCGCGGTGTAACAGTGACGCCACAACAAATCACCTTATTTGGGTGTTTGACGCGCCGAACCACAATTGTGCCGGTTGGCAAAATTCAGGGCTGGCGTGTGAATGGGCGCGATCAACTCCTGATCGCATGGAATGAAGAGCGAAACAAGGCAGATGATCCCGATGATGAACGTCCGCCGCGCCTGCGTCTGTTCGCTACAGCGGCACTCGATGATCCGCGCCCGTTGATTGCAGCCCTGCCAGCACAGCAACCGCTCACACCGGGGCAGATGGGCGCACTCATCGGAATGAGGCGGGTACGGCGTAGCCTGGTTTGGCTTGGAGTTCTGTTTGTTGTCCTTCCCGTGATAGTTTTCTCCATTTTGCGTGTATGGGCTGCCCTTACTGCCACACGGCAACTTTGAAAAATTTACAAAATTTATTTTTTATTTGTTTTATATTATTTACCAAACCCCTTTTTTGCCATCTATCCGACATACTTGTAATGATCTACAATAGTACATTGGTAGCAGCCCGATTTTTAGTGAGGACGAACTTATCATGATTCATCGCACATTCTCCCGCAGGCGATTTTTACAGGGTATGGCAGCATTAGGGGTGCTTCCATTCTCTCGTATACCTGGGTTATCGTTTGCTGGCACACCGTATACAAGTAGCAGCGTCGTTGATGGTTATCTGGCGCAACCAATGTTTTTCTCTAACCGTCAGGGTGTTATCGTCCTTGCGGATAGTGTCGCACAGGGACAGGAAGCCGCAGATCGGCTGGCGCGGATGGGGTTCACCGCGCTTGTCCCAACAACAGTCGGAAGCAGCACGGATGCCGCACTCAGGAATATTGATGTTGCGGCATCTTCGCTGAAACAACTGGTACAGAAAGTGCATATACTGGGTATCTCCGGGAGCGGCAATCTTGCAGTTACCGCCGCTAACCGTAGTACGACACTGGATCGGGTGATTGTTCTGGGAGGTGTACTTAATACACAGGAGTCGAACTTTTCCTTTGAAGCGCCCAATCGCACCAATACACTGTATCTGTTTTCGCCGGAGGTGGGGGAAGCAGAGCAAACATGGGCGCGCGTCGCACGCTGGTTATCGAACTCTGGAAAGGCTGTATAGGAATGAGCACTCCTTTTTTGGGGGAAATTAAAATGTTCGCGTTTGGCTTTGCGCCACGTGGCTGGGCTTTTTGCAATGGGCAAACTCTGCCTATTAACCAGAACCAGGCATTGTTCTCTCTGCTTGGAACAACATATGGCGGCAATGGTACTACCACCTTTTTGCTCCCGAATCTACAGGGGCGCGCACCCACGCACATCGGAAATCAGGTCGTCCTCGGTCAACAGGCTGGAACTCCTACCGTGACATTGAATGCAACCCAGATACCACAGCATACACATACTGTGCTGGCGGCGCCGGGAGCAGCCAACAACGCAAATCCCACCAATAACAGGTTTGCCAAAACCACTGATGGGACGCAGCTTTATCAGTCTGGTGGGAACTATACGCAGGTTGCGAGTACCTTCCCGAATGCGGGTGGCAGTCAGCCGCATAATAATATGCAACCCTATCTCGTCTTACAATTTTCCATTGCCCTTGCGGGCATTTTCCCAAGCCGCAACTAAGGAGCATTTACGATGGCAACTCCGTATATTGGCGAAATTAGAATGTTTGGCGGCAATTTTGCAATTAATGGCTGGGCGTTTTGCAACGGTGCGCTCATGCCGATTTCAGAAAACGAGGCACTGTTCAACCTGATTGGAACCACCTATGGTGGCGATGGTCAATCGACTTATGCACTGCCCGATTTGCAGGGGCGCGTTCCACTTCATTTTGGTACGGGCGGCGGCGGCTCATATGTATTGGGACAGCGCGCAGGTTCGGAAACCGTGACCCTGATCACCCAGGAAATGGGGGCACATGGTCACCCATTCATGGTTGGGGTTGGTGGCGGTGGCGTAACGACAAGCGATGACCCAAATGCAAAAAACCTGGCGAGCGGGGTGCAACAGGCATTTACACCCACACTTGTTCCTGCTACGACGGGTATCACCAACACCTTGACGGGTGGCAATCAACCGCATGAAAATATGGCTCCCTTTCTGGCGGTTACTTTTCTTATCTCGCTATATGGTGTTTTCCCGTCACCCAGCTAAGGAGAAAATAATGTCAAATCCATTTGTTGCAGAGATTCGTATCTTGCCGTACAATTTTGCGCCGCGCGGATGGGCAACCTGCGATAATCAAACCCTGTCGATTGCACAGAATACGGCGCTGTTTTCGCTCCTGGGAACCACCTATGGTGGCAACGGGCAAACTACCTTTGCGCTCCCCGACTTTCGGAACCGAATGCCGATGTTCTGGGGACAGGGGCCGGGGCTGTCGCCTCGTGATCTGGGCGAACTGGGCGGAACCTCCAATGTTACGCTTATTACTACTGAAATGCCTGCACACAGCCACAACGGATTATCTGCGTCGACTGACATTGATGATATTCAGTTGCAGGCGAATCCCACGACCTATATCACGCAGGTCGCCAACTCCAAGCCTATCTATAGTAACGGATCACCAACGGTGCAGATGAACGCACAGTCGATGCTCCCGGCGGGTGGTGGTCAACCGCATAGCAATCAGCAACCCTATCTGGGGCTGCTGTTCTGTATTGCATTGCAGGGTGTCTTCCCACCCCGGAGCTAGTTTGTAATGAATAATGATGTGACGCTTCGCCCAATGCTGCCAGATGATATGCCATTTCTGCTTCGTGTCTATGCCAGTACGCGCGTGGATGAACTCGCGGCTGTCCCCTGGACACCGGAACAGAAGGCGGATTTCATAACATCGCAGTTCAACGCACAGCATTCTCACTATCAGCAGCACTACCCGGATGCACAGTATCTCGTGATCCTGCTGGAGGGCGAACCAGTGGGGCGCATCTATATCCATCGCCGCTCGAAAGAGATTGAGGTGATGGATATTGCTTTGCTGCCGGAATATCGCCGCCGAGGGATCGGTTCCACGCTTCTGAAAAATGTTGCACAGGAAGCCGATGACACCCGGCGCGATACCACGCTATATGTGGAACAAAATAACCCGGCACTGGAACTCTATACTCGTCTCGGATTTATCCGGGAAGACGAACACGGGATTTACTTTTTCATGAGACGTCCACCTGTTGCACAAGGAGAAGCGCGTTGATTTCGATCAGAGATGCCGTTGATGCAGATTTTCTGCCCTATCTCAATCAGATTTTTGTGGTTCAGATCGCACCGGAGCAGACACATCCTGTCGAACTCATTAGCGTAGCGCGCGTAGGGCGGGATAACACAACAGGCAGGCCGTTTTCATTACTATTTCGCGGCGCACCAGGGGTATATCTGCCGCAACGAATTTATCCTATCTCAAACGACCAAATGGGTACATTGGAAATATTCCTCGTTCCGGTTCAACCAGATCAGACCGGGATGCGGTTTGAAGCGATATTCAATTAGGAAAGTACAGGGGTTAGCATGAGAAGTTTCCGTAGCGGTACACACCGCTTTTTACCAACACAACAGGCAGGTTTCAGGCGAATAGCATTCATCTTCATCGCATTAGTCGCCATCATCTTCGGGTCAGTAGGAAATGTCCGTCAGGCGCGCGCCGCCACACTCACCGTTACGACAGGCGCGGATAGCGGCGCAGGCAGTCTGCGCGCGTTAATTGCTGCTGCTGCTCCGGGCGACATCATCGATTTTAGCCCTGGCGTCACCACTGTAACGCTCACTACAGGTCAAATCCTGGTCAATGTCTCGGTGTTTATCGGCCCATTGGCTGGTAATCAATTCGTGACCATCCAGCAGACTACGCCCAATGCCCGTGTATTTGAACTGGGTACTTCCGGCAGCACCGTTCCTATCGTTGTTCGCCGCCTCATCATCACGGGCGGTAACATTACGTCAGGAACTGGTGTAGCCAATTCGGGTGGTGGCATCCTCGTCGGGAGTAACAGTGTTCAACTCGATCATGTCCGCATCGAGAATAACAGCAGCATCAACGACGGCGGTGGCATTCGCGTTCGCAGTGGCGGTGTTCTTACCCTGCTCAATTCAACTGTTGCGAGTAACACCACTACCAGTACAGCGAATGGCGGCGGCGGTATTTATGTTGCGGGCGCTACGTTGAACATGGTTAACACCACCGTTTCCGGCAACATCGCCAGCAGCGCGGGTGGTGGCAGTCCGGCAGGTGGTGGTGTCCTCGCGGGTATTAACGCTCTGGTCAGCATCCATAACAGTACCATCGCGTTCAACAGCGCGGTTTCGGGCGGCGGGAACCTGCATGGCGTGGATGCGACAACGGTGAACGTTGTTAATACCATTCTCTCGAATGGAAGCGGTGTTGCGCCAGATGTTATGGGCGATAATGATACACCTTCAGGATCATATAACCTTATTGGCAACACAACCAATATGCCACCCGCCAATGTGTTGCTCACCAGCGGAAATAACCTGCTCAACGCCACCGCCAACCTTGCCCCATTAAGCGTGAATGCCCCAAGTGTTATGGTGCGGACACATGCTTTGCGTGGCAACGGCACGCCAAGCCAGGCGCGTGAAGGCGGCAACCCATCAGGCTGTATTGATCATACGGCGACACCTGTCACCCTTGACGCGCGCGATTTCTCGCGCTTCACAACCGGAACAGGCACACGTTGCGATATTGGCGCATATGAAGTCCAGTTGCCGCGCATCACAACTGCAACGCTTCCGAATGGCATCCGGGGTAATCCATATTCCTCCTCAGTTGCCGTGACCGAAGGAGTTCCGGCTTACACATGGGCAGTCACCGCAGGTTCACTGCCAACCAGTTTGTCGTTGAACCCAAGTAATGGTCAGATCACAGGTACACCGACGGTAGCCAATACCTTTAACTTCACCATCACTGTAACAGATTCGCTCGGTTGGACAGCAAGTCAGGCGTATAGCGTAACAATCGTTGACCCGACGAGTACGCCGACCAACACGCCAACCAGTACCAACACAGCGACCAATACAGCGACCAATACGCCAACGCTGACGCCAACCAGTACCAATACACCGACGAACACAGCGACCAACACACCAACGGCGACGTTTACACCGTCGAATACACCGACCAACACGCCAACGAATACGGCGACATTTACTGCCACATTCACCGAAACGCCGACTAATACTGCAACATTTACGCCATCGAACACGGCAACATTTACGGCAACGGCGACGAATACGGCCACGAACACGGCGACGTTCACAGCGACCTTTACACCGTCCAACACAGCAACCAATACACCAACGCTGACGCCGACCTTTACACCGTCAAATACCAACACGCCGACAGCGACCTTCACGTTTACACCGTCGAATACGCCTGTTCCGCCACGTGTTGATACGATTGGTATGTATAACAACGGCACGTTCTACCTGCGTAACAGCAATACGGCTGGCATCGCAGACATCGTACTCACCTTCGGCAATCCGACAGATTATCCGATAGTGGGCGACTGGGATGGTGACGGCGTTGATACCATCGGTGTCTATGACTCCATGACAGGTGTGTTCAACCTGCGCGATAGCAACAGTCCTGGTGCGCCAACACATACCTACACCTTCACGCTGGGCAATCCGGGCGACAAGCCGCTGGCAGGCAAGTGGGATAACACGATGGTGGGTGATGGTACAGGCGTTCACCGTCCATCGAACGGCATCATCTACATGCGTCGTTCGCTGACAACGGGTACTGACGATTACTATGCAGTTCTGGGTAATCCAGGCGACGTTGGTCTGGCTGGCGACTGGGATGGCAATGGATTTGATTCAGCGGGTGTATATCGCGGCAGCGAAGGCCACTTCTACCTGACAAATGTCAATGGTGGTGGCGTCACTCTGAGCGATGTTGACTTCTTCTTCGGCGGTCCCGGCGATTTACCGTTCGTTGGTGACTGGACAGGAAACAGCGTCTCCAAGCCTGGTATCGTCCGCAATGGTCTGGTTTACATACGTAACTCGCTGACCAGTGGCGGCCCGGATGCAGTCTTCGCCTATGGCGGCACTGGCTGGACGCCGCTGGCGGGCAAGTGGATCGCTTCCTCCAAGCCGAACCCGAACAATGTCGTGATGCCAATCGGCAGCAGCGGCAACACCAATACAGGTGCGAACAACGGTAGCGGCGACTAGTTCCTGAAATGAAAGAAGGTGTCCCTGAAAAGACACCTTCCTGTTGAATTGAAGTTCGAGAACGCATGGGTAATACTGCCCATGCGTTTTTGTTCGCTAGTCTCCGCTGCTGAGGGCTTCGGCTTTTTCGACCTTTTCCGGCTCTTCCTCGCCCGGTACACCGAGGATCACTTCGTCGGTATCATCATCAAAGCTGAACATTTCGCCATAGCGTCCCCAGTCAATCGCGGTTTCAAGCTGATCATAGGCATCCATCTGGTTGAAATCGAGTTCCAGCGCGGTCATGAACACATCCCGATCTACCTTGTCATTTTTGGCGGCAATCAGCATGTTTTCAATCCAGCGCATAACCGGGATACGGCGTGCCTGCTCCGCGAAAATCTCCTTGCGGCGCTGAATATCTGCCGCCTCAAATTCCAACCCCAGTTTGGTCAGAATCAAATCCCCGGAATCCAGCGTCCCGAAGCCGAGCAGTTCTACCGCTTCAACGACAGGGAGCAATTCGTCCGTTGGCAACGTGACTTCACGTGCAAGCTGGTAAATATCGACGCGCCCGGAATCGCCCGCGACTTTCTCCACCAGCCCGGTGATCTGGCTAATCGGAACGAGCGGTAGCGCACGCATATTGCCAGAGGACTTGCCCGGTTCTGCGCCCATTTCGGTCTTCTCATCCAGCGTCTTGCCCGTGATTGCCGCATAAACCTGATCGACCAGACGCATGAAGGCCGGGTCTTTCTTGCGGCGTGGATGCGGCAGACGCACCTCAAATTCCGTGACGATATGCCCTGGCCCTTTATCCATCACGATCAGGCGATCCGCCATACTCACCGCCTCTTCGATGTTGTGGCTAACCATCAGGATCGCTTTGGTCGGGATGTTACCGCTCTGCCAGAGTTCCATCAGTTCGCCGCGCAATGATTCCGCCGAAAGTACATCCAACGCGCTGAATGGTTCATCCAGACAGAGCAACTCCGGCTCTACCGCCATCGCCCGCGCAAAACCAACTTTCTGCCGCATCCCGCCAGAAAGTTCGCGCGGATATGCACCCTCAAACCCGTGCAGGCCAACACGATCCAACAGTGTCAGTGCGCGTTCAGTACGCTGTTCCTGGGGAACGCCAAGCGGTTGCAGTGCTGCTTCGACGTTCTCCTGCACCGTTAGCCAGGGATACAATGCGAATGTCTGGAATACAATCGTTGTGTGTGGGTTGACGCCTTTGAGTGGCTGCCCCCGATAGCGCATATCCCCTGTTGAGGTAGGAATCAATCCGGCAATGATGCGAAGCAAGGTTGATTTGCCGCAACCGGAAGCGCCCAATAGCGCTACAAATTCGCCTTCCCGGATGGTCAGGTTGATGCCACGCAGGGCTTCGGTTTTCTTGCCACGACGCCCGAAACTCTTGCCTACGTCGCGCAGACGAACCATTTCAGCGCCACGAGTGTTTGGATAGGCCATGATGATTCCCCTTTATTCCATCCGATATTTTTCTTCAGCAAGGCGATACAGACGCCGCCAGAAATAGCGATTGATGCAAACTACTGTCACGATCATGCCAAGCGTGCTGGCTGCCAGCAGCGGGAAGTTGCCCTTTGCGGTTGCCTCGCTGATGATCGCGCCCAACCCGGTCACGTTATACGCCTTGCCATCGAAGATGGTATACTCCGCGACGATACTGGCATTCCACGCGCCGCCACCCGCTGTAATCAACCCCGTAATCAGATAGGGGAACAGCGAGGGCAAAATCATCTTGCGCCAGCGATCCACCCGCCCAAATCGCAGCAAATAGGTCGTATTGCGTAAATCCTGCGGGATCGCCGTTGCACCAGCGATCACGTTGAACAGGATATACCACTGTGTGCCGAGCAGCATCAACAGGATCGCGGCGATGTTCAACCGTGCATCCACCCCCAGAAAATTAGCCACTAGCAAACCGGAAACAATCAGTGGGAAAAATGCCGTTGCGGGCAGAGACGCTGCAATCTGTACCAGTGGTTGCAAAATCGTGGCAAGCGTCGGGTTTGATCCAATCGTAACCCCTAGTGGAATTGTCCACAGGAGAGCAATCACCAGCGAAAGAATCACCCGGAGCAGCGTCGCACCTATCCCAATTAGAATACGCCCGTAATCTCCAAGAGGAACGGCGATCAACAGACTGGCAAGCTGAATCACCCCTACTGCCAGAACCAGCAAGAGCGCCCCCAGCAATATCCGGCGAACCCATATCTGTCGACCAGACGGCTCATCCTCATCGCTTACATCGGGGCTGGCGACTCGACCGAACTTTCGATCTACTGCATTGATCAGGCGAAACCAGACTTTGTTTTGAAAAGTCATTGCCAGCCGTGAACCTGCCAGCAAATCGCCAAACCATGATGTCGGTGGATTATCGTTTTCGACCATTTCCACCTTAAATTTTTCTGCCCATGCCAGCAGCGGACGCCAGACGAACTGATCCAGTACGACGACAATCAGGACGAGCGTAATTACCCCTGCCACAATTGCGCCCGTTTTATTCTGTTCCGCTGCCAGTTGCAAATATGAACCCAGCCCTGGCAGTCGAAAGTCGCGCTCCCCGACGCGGAAAGTCTCCGCCGCCATCAGGAAAAACCAGCCACCTGCCCAACTCATGACACTGTTCCAGAGCAATCCAATCGCTGCAAACGGCAATTCCATCCGTCGGAAGCGCCACCACCAGTTGAATCGGAATACAGAAGAGGCTTCCTTCAATTCATTGGGGATCGTGGTCATGCTTTGATAAAAGCTGTAGGTCATGTTCCACGCCTGACTGCTGAAAATGAGCAGTACCGCGCCGATCTCTACGGCGATACCCTGTGGCAGAACAGCGGTCAGACCCAGCACGACCACAGGCAAAAATGATAGGATCGGCGTCGATTGCAGGATATCCAGAATCGGCAGCATGATCACGCGCGCCTGTGCGTTACGTGCAGCATAGTAGCCATACAAAATCGAGAAAATCAGTGCCAGAAAATAGGCCATCGTCATACGCAACACAGATAGCAGCGCATAGGTTGGCAATGCGCCCGTTTCCAGTTGTACATTCGGGCCACGCAGAATTTCCGGGGAGCGGAACGCCAGCATAACGCCGCCGAGAACGATTACAGCCAGTGTTAATAACACCAGCAAATCGGCAATCGTCAGCACCGGTGCGCCTTCGTGATTGGTTGCGAATACATTGCGGTCACGAAGCGCATTCATGACATATGTACTCCTGATCCATTCCAGACCATTTGTTGCTCCTTATGAGGTTGTGAGAGGTCTGGAGACCTGCCGCCGGGAGGAGGAAGGGCTGCGCACGAACGCATCGCGCATAGCACGGCGGGCAATGGGGTTTCCCGATAATCAGAGAGATTGCGGGAATCATGACCAGCCTAGGCGTTCATGATCAGTCCTTCCGGCGTCGGTGGAGGCTCCTCGCCTATCGGACTAAGAGATTCGTCCATTTGAACCTTGTCAACTTACGATGCTCTGAGTTTATTCCCGTCTGCGAGTGCTGTCAACACCGAAATTTTGGCTGGTCTAAATTTTTTATAACATTGTGAAATGGCGTCCGTTTTGACCGAACGCCCAATACCAACTAATTTCCTCTGGCAGGCTGCGATCTGACTTTGCGCATACCGTCTACAAAAGCGAAGGCGTCTTCAGGATTCTGGAAAGCCTTGAACTTCATCCCAACGCTGCGCCCCAGAAGCTCTACCCAGAAACTGGCGAGCGCGTTTACTCCGATGATGATTGCCCAGCCAAACTGTTTATGATTAACAACTTCCATTGCTTTCTGTATTTTGAGGACATTTGCAGCAAATACAGGCTTCTGGGTGAGATCGGCAATCGCAAAAAACGTTTCGGTACAACGATTGAGGGCTTCCAGTGCCTGTATTGATTCTGCCTCGATTTCTTCCTGCGTCACCTTGCCAGTGAATGTGACAAGACTAACATGGGGATCATCCAGAAGTTTGAATTCGTAGGGCATATTGTCTCCGTTTCTATTTGCCTGAATAGCCGGGATTCTTTTTGTTCCTATACCGGATGTTCCAGTTTCCGCATCCCGTCTATGAAGCCGAATGCTTCTTCATGGGTCTCGAAAACCTTGAATTTTATTTTGACGAGTCGAGATAACATTTCCAGCCAGAAATTGCCGAGTGGGTTTGTTCCAACGACGATAGCCCATCCGAAGTGTTCATCCTTGATCACATCCATTGCTTTGGAAAGTTTGAGCAGGTTGAATGTAAAAACAGGTTTCTGTGTGAGATCGGCAATCATGTAATACATCCCGGTACAGCGATGCAGGGCTTGTACCGCCATCTCTGTTTCTTCTTCGAGGTCTTGTTGTGTCACTTTCCCCGTGAAGGTAACCATCGAAATGTGTGGGTCGTCAACGAACCTGAACTCGTAAGGCATGATATTTCACCTTTAATCCGGCTTCTTTGGATAGCTGTCGTGAGAGCGTTGTTGTGCGGGAGTTTTCCCGTCAACCCGATGGATTACCCGGATGTGGGTAATTCGTTTTGTTCTTCCTGTTCGAGCCGTCGCATTGTCTCTACAAAGTTAAGGGCTTCCTCGTGAGTTGGGAACACCTTGAACTTCACCTTTGCAATCCGCGAGAGCATTTCTATCCAGAAATTCCCCAGTGTATGGGAGCCGATAATAATGCCCCAACCAAAGTGTTTGTGTCTGATAACCTCCATTGCCTGCGAACTTTTAAGGATGTTGAAGGCAAACACGGGTTTATGGGTCAGGTCGATGATGTTGTAATACATTCCCGTGCAGCGGCTGAGGGCTTCGAGATTTTGTTTTGTTTCATTGTCAAAGTCTTCCTGCGTTACTTTTTCTATGAAAGTAACAAGAGCAACATGCGGCTCTTCGATGAATTTAAATTCGTAAGGCATCGTATTCCGTTTTCCTGTAGATGCGACGATCTAATTCGGGTTAGCGCACAAACACAAGATACTATTGAGGGAAAATTAACCTTCCGTGTAGAGAAAGTCATTTAACCATATTTTGCTAACCCTGCATTGAAACATATAAGTATTATATTCAAGAACTGATAACTGAGAACGGGTTGCCATAGAACAAATGAATTGCCTTGAGCGTAACGCACAAGGCAAATTGTTGATTAATTCTAATTTTTGACAACATTGTGAAACCCACCCATAACCGCCAGGTGGGTTTTGACAGCAAGCAATTAGAGGTTGTTCAAGAAATCGAGTTCCAGTTGCAGGAACTTTTCCGGTTGTTCCAGACATGGCACATGAGCAGTTCCCTCCATAATCACCTTGCGCGCGTTTGGAATTTGTGCGGCCATCACATCGGCAGCGCGCACGACTTCGGAATGATCCAATACCCCCGCAATAATCAACGTTGGGCATTTGATGTCCGCTAGTCGAGTTACTGCCGGTGGGTTAAGCGGATTTTCCGGCTGCATATCCGCGACCAGAAATGTCTTGCGCTGAACCGGAATCCGATTCATGACAGCGGCTTTCCTGCGCAGTTCCGCATCAACCTGGGTTGGCTCCCGAAACATGCCATCGAACCAGATACGAATTTGCAATTCATTTGCACGATCTATCTCACCACGTTGTACAGCATCAAACATTTCATAGAGATAGCGTGGAGGTTCGCCCTGTAGCTCGAAGCCGCTTGGTGTTGATCCCACAACAGTGAGCGATGCCAGTAATTCAGGATGTTCCAATGCCAGATCGATCATGATTTCGCCGCCATTGGAACAACCGATAAAATGCGCCTCTGTTACGTTCAGGTGCTGCAAAAGCTGGTACAAATGCGCCCGACGACAAAGCGATCCGTGCGCTTCACCGGATTGTCCGAAACCAATCATATCGTAGCGAATGACGTGGAATTGCTGTGTCAGCCGATCCCATATCCCGTCGAACATGCGGCTATCGAGAAATGCTGCGTGAGATAGCACCAGCGGTTGCCCCTCTCCCGCTGTTTCGTAATATATTGAAGTTCCATCTGTCATTTCCAATTGCGCCATTTTATTTGCTCCTGTTTTGATAATTCCATGATAAAGTGAATTGGGTGACACCTTATGTCACTCAAAATTCTGAGGAATCAATAATTCAAATTGCGTGCAGATCGATTGCTCTCTATCATGCTATTGCTACAAACGCGCGGGAAAATGACGACAAAGGCGCTGGCAGAGGAACTCGGCGTGTCACGGCGCACCATTCTGCGGGATATAGACGCGCTTTCCATTTCTGGCGTACCGCTGTATAGCGAAGGCGGGCATGGTGGTGGTGTCGCACTGGATGAAGATTATCGAACGACATTAACTGGATTGAATCTGCCAGAAGTACGAACCCTGTTTATCGCCAGCAATGCCAGCGTTTTGAATGATGTTGGGCTGGGTGAAGCCTCGGAACGACTGCTACTGAAATTGCTTGCCGCCTTACCACCATCGCATCGCCCAACGGTAGACCATATTCGCCAGCGTCTGTTGATCGATTCGACATGGTGGTGGCACGATGCCGAATCACCGCCTTTCTGGAATGATTTGCAACAGGCCGTCTACGAAGATCGGGTGATCAAATGCACTTATGAGAACTACAACGGTGAGATTGTAGAGCGAACTCTTGAACCCTATAGCCTTGTGAACAAATCCAGCGTCTGGTACCTAATCGCGCGACGGGATGGCGAACTGCGTACCTATCGTGTCATTCGTTTTCATGAATTGCGTCTGCTCAATCAGGGTTTTCAGCGTGTCCCGGAATTTGATCTGCAAACATATTGGCAGAATCATTTGCAGGAATTTGTAGAATCATTTTCGGAATACCGTTGTACCTTATGCGTCCACCCGGAACGAGTCGCTTTCGTCAAATGGTTGTCACCAGGACGATGGGAAATTCTGGACAAACCCGATCAACGCGGTTGGGTAACGATGCGATTGACAACAGATTCGCCCATTCTTGCGAAAATGTTGGTGTTCGGGCTTGGTTCTGCCGGAGAAGTCATCGATCCGGCAGAACTGCGCGAGGGTGTGTTGCAGGATGCTTTCACCATTTTAGCCCAACTGACATAGCACATTCAGACCGCCCCTGTTATCATGAAGTGCGTTCTTGAATTGCATTCGGAAAGTCAGCATGGGTTACACATTTGCAGAAAAAATACTGGCGCGCGCTGCCGGGCTTCCACATACTGAAGCCGGGCAAATTGTAGACGCCCGCCCGGATATTATCCTCAGTCACGATAACACAGCCGCGATTTATCAGACATTCAAAAAACTCGGCGTGAAAAAAGTTAAAAATCCCGAAAAACTGGCGATCACGCTGGATCATGCTGTTCCTGCGCCAACAACGGAACACGCCAAAAATCATCAGGAAGTGCGCCAGTTTGTGAAAGAACAGGGCGTACAATACTTCTTTGAAGTCGGGCGCGGCATCTGTCATCAGGTGCATAGCGAAGAAGGTGTCGTCCTGCCCGGTAATCTGGTTTTCGGCTCCGATTCGCACACGCCCCATTTTGGCTGGTTGGGAGCGTTCGGTGCAGGCGTCGGACGGAGTGAAATCGCAGCATTGTGGGCGACGGGCGAACTGTGGATGCGTGTGCCGGAAAGTGTGCGGGTTGTGGTCGAAGGAGAATGGCCTCGCGGGGTGACCTCGAAGGATTTCTGTCTGCAACTCTTCCGCGATTACGGCGTTGAAGGCGGGATTTATCAATCGCTGGAATTCAGCGGCAGCGCGATTTCGGCACTCTCGCTGGATAGCCGGGCGGTGATCCCGAATTTCATGGCAGAGTTTGGCGTGAAAACGGCCTACCTGCCCCCGGATCAGGCGGTTCTGGATTATGTCAGCAAGCGGGCGCGGCGTCCCTTCGAGGCTGTCTATCCCGATACCGATGCAAATTATCTAACCGAATATCGCTACGATGTCTCGACGCTTGAGCCATTGATCGCCTGCCCGGATACGCCGGAAAATGTGAAGACACTCTCCGAAGTTGCTGGAACGCCGATTCAACAGGCATTCCTGGGGACTTGCACCAACGGACGTCTGGAAGATATTGCTGCTGCCGCTGAAATTGTACAAGGGAAAAAGATCGCGCCGAATGTCCGATTCATTGTGATTCCGGCATCCAGCGAAGTATTGAAGGAAGCGCTCAAGCGTGGCTATATCAGTACACTGGTCGAAGCTGGTGCTGTCCTGAATACACCTGGTTGTGGCCCCTGCATGGGGAATCACATGGGGATTCCTGCACCGGGAGAGGCGACAATCAGTAGCGGCAATCGCAACTTCAACGGACGAATGGGGACACCGGACGCGCCAACGTATCTATCGAGTCCGGCAGTTGTCGCCGCCAGTGCTATCGCCGGGGTGATCGCCGGCCCCGCCGATTTATAAAGGGTGCATATGTTTCGCGCCTTCCTGCTCGGTATCATCCTTTCGGCATTGTTATACCCACCGACCCGGCAGGGCGCACCAGAAGAACGATCCTATCTCTGGACGCTGCATTTCAAACGTCTGGTAGATACTTTTTCGTATCCACACCGTCTTACCACCGATGAGGACGGAAATATTTATGTCTCCGATCTCGCTGACCATAAAATCTATATGTATGATCGGAAATTTGCCTATGTACGCGCCTTTGGTACAGGCAATAGCAGCGATAGTGTTGGCGACGTAGCCGAACCCGGCGGTCTGGCCGTATCGAATGGCTATCTTTTTGTAGCTGACACTAAAAACAATCGTGTCAGCTATTTTTCCATCGCTGGCGCGACCATTGGTTATTTGCTGAATACCGGGATGCTCAATCGCCCGATGGGGTTGGCAGCAACCCGCGACGGCAATCTGATTGTCACCAGTTTAAACGATAACAAAGTGCTGAAATTCAGCACTACGGGCAATATCCTGTTCGTCATTGGCGGGACGGGTAGCCTGAAGGGGCAGTTCAACCTGCCAGGCGCGGTTGCAGTTGACGCTCAAAATAACCTGTATGTACTGGATCAGCAAAATCATCGCGTTCAAAAATTTGATGCTACCGGAAAATTTATCCGCGAATTTGGCGCATCGGTACTGCGGTATCCCGCCGGGATTGCGGTAGACCGTGCAGGCTCGGTATTGGTCGGTGATGGTGGTCAGTTTTATAAATTCGACTGGCGCGGGGCGCTGATTGGCGCTTATGACAACACTTCTGCAACCACCCCTCCATCAGTTGCGATCATTGATATTGCCATCATGAACGCAAAAAATATGCCACCCTATCTCCTTATGAGTGATACACGCGGCGGTGAAGTCCGAATTTATGAGAATAGCACCATGCCTATGCAATACAACATTCAGACCAGATTCATCGCCGGGTCGGATGTCAAAGGGATGGTCTTCGATTGGAGCGGAAACCTGTTTGTGACCGAATCGCGGCGCGTCCTGAAGTTTGATCGATTTGGCGTATTGTTGCAGGAATGGGCGTATAAATTTGATGCGCCGATGGGTATCGCAGCAGATCGCGTTGGCAATGTTTACGTTGTGGATGCAAATCGGGTACTGGTATTCGATAGCAACGGCGTTTTATTGCGGGGTTGGGATGGAAAGGCCGTAGACGGATTCGGAAAAATCACACGCCTGACCGTTGATCGCTCTCTATTTGTGTATATCGCGGATACGGGGCGCTCCCGGATTTACAAATATACAACGATGGGTGAACTGGTGCGGGTGTGGGACGCCGAACGACCTACCGGGATTGCTGTCGATTCCTCCAGCGAACGGGTTTTTGTCACAGAAAACTCATCAACATTGGCTAGCGTTTTCAATCTATACGGAGAACGTTCCGGGCGTATCTTCAATGATGCCATGCCCCAGGAAAAGCAGGATATTGTCACCGATGGGCGCGGTAACATTTACATCATCGGAGATACCTATCTGTTTGGAAACTACAATGTAAAGGGTTTGCCGCCGGAACGCGCGGTGCTACCCTATCGGGCATTGGCATTTGATCCCGATAGTGGTCAGTTATATACCGCTGATGCCGAAGGCACGATTATCCGTCGTGGTTTCCCGAATAAACGCACGCAAACCCCCGGAGTCTGGCATCCATCAACGCAAACGTTCATCCTGCAAAGCAGCGATCCAGATATTCCGAATCTGGAAACAACCGTGATCGGCGCAAACGAAAATGATATACCGATTGCAGGCGACTGGGACGGAGACGGGATTGATACGGTTGGGCTATATCGTCCCTCTACAGGTTTTTTCTATCTCTGGGATAGCCTGATCAATCTGGATATGAGCAAACCACATACCCTGACATTGCTTGGCAATCCTAACGATCAACCGCTGGCGGGTGACTGGAACGCAGATGGGATTGACGGGATCGGAACATATCGTCCTTCCAACGGCTTGATATATCTGCAAAATGTACCAGGTAGCCATTTTCCAGATTTTACGATGGTGTTTGGAAACCCAAATGATATTGGACTGGCGGGGGATTGGAACGGTGATGGGCAGGATACTACCGGCACATATCGCGCGAGTGAGTTGCGGTTTTATCTGACAGATCGGAATACGGACGGTGCGCTCTCGCCAGACTATACGCTTGATCTTGGCAATCCCGGGGATCTGCCCTTTGTGGGCAACTGGTCGGGGAACGGAATTTCCGGTGTGGGTGTGTTTCGTCCCTCAACAGGATATTTCTATTTGCAGGAAAAGCTGGATGGGCAACAGCCCTATCAGGCAACGGCTTTTGGCAGGGCTGGTGATTTCCCCATCAGCGGGGCGTGGGGTGCGCTTCCAATACCGGATATTCCTTCGCCTAATCAGGAACAACCAACGCAGCCACCTCTCATTATTATTAATACCCCTACCCCTATAGCAACGATCAACCCGCGCTAATCCGCTTTTGGGACTTTTTGAGAAGAGGAAAGGTATGCTCTTTATAATCAGATAAGGAGCGTAGCTGATGCCCTGGACAGAGAAAAATTATCCCGATTCGATGAAGAACCTGACTGCCGAAGTGCGCCGCAAGGCCATCGAAATCGCCAATGCGTTACTTGAGGAAGGCAACGCCGAGGGACGCGCAATTGCCATTGGTACGGCAAAAGCAGAAGAATGGGCGGAAAATCGCAACAAGCAGGTGAAAAAGAAAACCAGCAAGAAGGATGATAAATAAATCGGGGGTGCAAGGATTGACCCGGCACGAATGTACCGGGTCATTTCGTCAATTATGCCTGTATCTCAACGACTACCCCTTCTTGCGCCCATTCGTACAGCGCGCGGGCATTCGCGTTGCTCAGTAGAATGCAGCCATAGGTAACAGGGCGTCCCAGCGCATTCTCCCATAAGACGCTGCGACCATTGCGTGTTGGCATCCCGTGAATCCCATTGGAAAAACCGGGTACGGCGTCATAGATCGCCATGAAAAACGGCATATCCAAATCCCAGTTGCCAGCGTAGGCCGTCTGTTCATGCGACAGGATTTGGTAAACACCGGGCATGGTCGGGCTGCTTGTGATTCCGGTACTGGCGGCCCAATCCCATTTGACCTGCCCATTTTCATAGGCCCACATCTTTTGCTTACTGATACTGATCACAATGCGCTTGTTGGGAATGATCGGCACTTCAAGATTAGCGTCCTTTGGTGGAAGCGTAATCACCTGCCCGACGCTCAGAGTATCCAGATTGGCGTTTGGGTTGGCGCGTGCGATCCGCCAATAGGGAATACCAATCTTCCATGCGATGGAGGTAAGCGTATCCCCGGATTGCACCGCATATTGGGTCGGTTGATAGTGAATCTGAACAGTAGCCGTATTTTGTCCGATAGCCAGTGCATTATTCAATACCTGTGCGCCCTGATCCGCATCGAAAGTACGCCCATTACCTGGTGATTGTGCTTTCAAAACAGTGCTGAGTGCGCCCTTGTCAACCGCAAACTGTACTCCCATCGGTGTATTTTCGGTGGTGAGCCATGCGCCCCATTGCGACGGGGGAATGCTGACAGAATTCGTTTGGTTGCTAATCGGATCGTATAGGTTCAACGTCAGCGGGGAGGCGAGTAATGTGCGTGCTTTTTCCAGAAGCGCCGTTGCGTCGATGACGGTTGGATTAAGCGTCGTCGTCGCCAGTTCGAGCGTCCCGGAAGCGAATGCAGCGCTAGCCGATTGTGTTAGCCGGGCAACCGTCCCGGCGGTGTCCACCTTTGAGCCAATCACAGCGGCAATCGGAATCAATTGTCCGTTGGTCATGCGGATAGTCGCGTTTTGTGCAGGTTTTTCCAACTGCGGTGCGAGAACAGTGATTCCTTCAAACAATTTAGCGCTATCCACCACTAAAACAGGCTCAATGTACGTTTTGCCGAAGAGTGCCTGAATGAGGTCGCCTTGTCCGCGCCCTTCCTGACTGGCCTTGCGTGCTGTAGCCTGTGCGTCAAGGGATAGGCCGAGTTGTGCTGGATTGACCTGCACGGTGCGCTCTCCAGCCTTTACCGTAATCGTTGCCCAGCCGACGGTCAACGCATTAGCTGCCTGGTCTACGTCCATACCACCAAGCGAAACCCCAAATGCCGAAACGCCGGGAAGGATTTCGCCAGAAAAATAATAGGCCATCGCTGCCAGACTCATCGCGCCGAATGTTCCGAATCCCAGCAGAAACAAAATGAGGCAGACGATCAGCACCCGATTGCCGGATATTGGCGAAACAGGTTTGGCAT
>CAYSOC010000027.1:0-25271 GCA_964432445.1 uncultured Anaerolineaceae bacterium | reverse complement strand
GTGGATATAAAGCTGTCTGACGTGTTTGATGCACGATATTCACTCGGAAATGACAGGGAATTAACGATACCAGCATACGCCCAAACCATCGTTCAAACCCAACGTTATCCCTGCGTCTACCCGCCAGGAACAAAACAGCGATGGTTTGTTTATATCCAAAAGAACAACACAACCGTACTATTTGCGATAAAATGTTAGGCACTCGCACATTCCTGAGATTATCGCATGACAGACCAGTTGCAGACGGCGCGCTATAGCCTGGAAGACTTGCTCAATCAGATTGTGATGCGCACCCGCGAAGTTATCCCCTTCGATTCTGGAGGGATCGCAATTTATGACCCGGAATCCGGTTTCCTTGCGCCTCGCAGCTACTCCAAATATACACCGGATGCGCCTTTGCCGCGCCTGTTGCGGCTTGGGGAGGGGATTGTCGGCCTGGCGGCTCAGTTGCGTGAACCACTCCTCATTGATGATGTCATGAATGATGCGCGTTACATCCCCTATGACCCGGAAACGCGCTCCCAGATTGCTGTGCCGATCCTGCTCAACGATAACCTCATGGGCGTATTCAGTGTAGAGAGCTACACGGCAAACGTTTATACCCGACAGCATCTGGTCACGCTCTATGCGCTGGCGGATCAGGCAGCACTGGCGTTACATACTGCCCGCCTCTATGATGAACTGGCGCGGCGCTATGATCGGCTGAACGACTACAACGAACAACTTCTGCTGCGCAATGAAATCAGCCGCATGGCGACCAGCGATCAGGCTATTGAACTGCTCTTGCCACAAATGGCGGAACGGCTCGCGCGGATGGTGCGTGCCGATGCCTGCGCGCTGACGCTTTGGGACGAAAAATATGGACGCGCGCGTCGGCTTTCTGCCTATGGAATAGATGTAAATGATTATGTAAATGGGCCACGCAAGCCGCTGGATGCCGCGCGTTCTCTGACCCGCGACGTTGTTTTTAAAGGGCAAACGATTATTGTCAATGACGCCCACCGGGTTGTGCCGCCGCCAAGTTCGCTGGTGGTTGAATATGATGCCCGCGCGATTATGGCGATGCCACTCAAGGCGCGTGGACGGCCTATCGGCGCAACCTTCCTGATGAATTTCACTGAAGAACGCCCATTTACGCAGGATGACGCCGAATTTGTCACGAGCGTGCTGGATCAGATAGCGCTGGCAATCGACAATGGATTTTTGCTCAAGGATACGCAGGCACGACTCAGCGAAACTTCGGTCTTGCTGGAAATCGCAGCGATTGCTTCCAGCAGCCTTGAATTGGATGAAATGCTCTCGCAGGTGATGCGGCTCAGTCAACGGATGCTCGGCGTCACGGCGGGCGCAGTCCTGATTTATGATCGCCAGACAAATTTCCTGCTGAACCGTCCCGGTGCTTCATTCGGTTTCTCGGATGAATTATTGCAACTCCGCTTTCCGGTAAACGATCCCCATAGTCGTATTTCGGTGGTTTTCACCAGCGGCACAGGGACGTTTATTAACGATTTGCAGAACAACGCACGGGAGCATTATCGGGAGCTGGCGTTCCGCGCAGAGTTGAACAATGTGCTGATTGTGCCGCTGCGTGTACAGGATGAGCCTGTCGGCGTGTTTATGGTTGGTGGCAAGCCATCGGATTTCAGCCGAACCGACCTGGAATTGCTGGTAGCGATGGGCAGTCATGTCGCCGCCGCCCTTCGCAATGCCGATTTGCTGGAAGCGACACGCGGGCAATTGCGTGAAACGCGATCTCTGCAACAAATTTCGGCAATCACCAGCGCTACCCTCAATATTGATGAGATGCTGCGGTTGGTAGTGATTGAGGCGGCGGATTTGCTCGATGTTGAAGGAGCATTCATTTACCTGCCCGATGAAAGCAATACGCTCCTGATCCCGCATATGGAATCGCTCTATGGCATCATGTCCGGGATTGATATGCCTGTGCTTGGGATGAATGATCGCTGGCATGTTGCCAATGTGTTCAATACGGGTAAGCCCTATGTCTCGAACGAAATGGGTACTGACCCGGTGTTACGCCAGCGGAGTGTTATCACCTATCCACTGATTGCCTATAAGCGGACGCTGGGCGTGATCAGCATGGTCAATCGGCGGGTAGGCGAATTTGAAGATACCCACGTCGAATTAATGCGCGCAACCGCCGGACAACTGGCGATCAGCATGGAAAACGTCGGGTTGTTGAACGCCGAACGCCGCCGCGCTGACCTGATGAGCATGATCAGCAAAATCGGGCAGGAGTTGACCGCAACGCTCGATCTGCCCGGTTTGATGCGCAAAGTAGTACGTTCGATTCATGACATACTCGGCTATGATGCGGTGAGTGTTTATCTGCTTGATGAAAGCGGCAGTATGGTCACGGTACAGGCTACTGCCGCGCAGTTGCCCGCAATGCTGCTCCCGGAAGGATTTGTATTTCCGGTCACGCAGGGGATTACAGGCCGCGCTATCCGATCCCGTAAAACGCAGATTGTCCCGAATTTGCGGAGTGACCCGGATTTTTTCTGGCCGGGACATCAATTACACAATGCTGCCAGCAACATTGTCGTCTTGCTGAAAAATCGGGAGCGTGTTCTCGGTGCGGTAGAGATCGTTTCATCGCGTGTTGGTGCATTCCGCGACCCGGATACCACCGCGATGGAAACGCTCTCGACACAGATTTCAACCGTCATTGAAAATGCGCGCTTGTGGGATCAGGCGCAGCGCCGTTTGCTCGAACAGGAAATCGTGCATCAAATCGGGCAGGATTTAACCTCGATCCTCGATTTTGGCGATCTGGTCAATGCTGTGGTGCGCCACATGACACGGGCGCTGGATACCGCGTTATGCTTGCTGGTCAGCTATAGCAGCGATACCGGGCAACTCGTGATCGAGGCCGAATATCGCACGCCGGAAATAGCCAATCAACCGGATCACCCTATTCTGAAATTGCTGGATCAACCCCCGAACGATGCCGAACGCGCCCTCGTTGCCAAAGCACTCAGCAGCCGCCGACAGGTGTTGCGCTACGCTGGCGATGCAGATATTCCGCCTGCTCATCAGGAATATTATGCCCAGACGAAAATTACCGCAGAAATGGCAATCCCCATGATCGCCGGGGATCGTGTTATCGGTGCAATGGTCTGGATCGAAGCGCGCAATCCGCGTCGCTTTTCCGATTCCGACGTTCGTCTGGCGCAAACGTTAACCACGCAGGCCGCGATTGCGATTGAAAATGCCCGCCTCTATCGACAGGCGCAACGGCAAGCGCGCGAACAGGCAATGCTGCGCCGCGTCGCCGTGAGTCTCAGTATGTTGAGCAATCTGGAAGACCTGTTGATGGTTTTCCCGCGTGAGGTTGCCGAGGCGATGAACGCGGAAAATGTGGTGATGGCACTCCGGGCGAACGATGGAATTTTCCGGGTCAGGGGTTCATCGCTAACCACGCGCGAGGCCAGTCAAATGGCACTGGGGCGGATGCGCCGCGAAATGCCGGGACTCTGGAGCGTCTTGCAACAGGGGTTGACGCTTCAGGTCTCTTCGGAGATTCCGTTTGATACCGCCGCGTCTTCCGAACTGCGCGAGGTAATGGAGGGGCAACCGGGCGTACTTGCTATCGTCCCGATCATGCGCCGACAGGAAGCCATCGGTATGATCGAGGTATCCCGCGATGATCCGCTGGCGCTGTTCGATTCACAGGAAACGAGCCTCCTTGAAGCGCTGGCAAGCCAGGTCAGCACTGCGATTGATAACATCAGCCTGTATGAGCGGGAGCAATTCCGTTTGCATCAACTGGAAAAGGTGCAGATCAGCGGGCGCGTCCTCTCTGGTCAGCTAAACACCGATAAGTTACTGAATATGATCGTTGAGGAAGCAGCGCGCATTTTTGAGGCTCCTTCCACCGGCCTGCTTGTACCGATTGAAAATTTCTTTGTGTTTCGTGCCAGCTATGGACTCTCCGATGATTATTTAAGGCGGCGACAGCCACCGATCCTTGATCGGTATCGCGTGGAGACGCCAATATATTTCGCAGATATATCGAAAGAAGTGGAGGACGAGGAGCAACGCGCGATTATTGCCGAAGAAAAACTGGTCAGTGCGCTAAGTCTCCCCCTGACCAAAGCTGGTTTTGAATTTGCACGTTTGCTGATTTATAGCAAGGAACGTGTTCGCTATTTCGCCGATGAAGAAATTGAATTGACCCAGCTTTTTGCGGGGCAAGCCGCCGTCGCTATTGAAAACGCGCGCCTCTTCGAGGAACTGGAAGATCGTGCGGTGGAACTGAGCAAAGCCAACAAATTGAAATCGGAATTTCTGGCCCGTATCAGTCATGAACTGCGAACCCCGATGAACAGCATCAATGGCTACAGTGAAATGTTGCTGCGAAATACCTATGGGGCGTTGAACGACAAGCAGAATGATCGCATGGAGCGTATTCTGCGTAACGGGCGCAATCTGTTAGCGTTGATTGACGATCTGCTTGACATCAGCAAAATCGACGCGGGCAAGATGGAAATGCGGATTATGCCCGTGAACATCGTCGAAGAGTTAAACGCAGTTATGTACACACTTGAGGCACAGGCCGCCGCAAAGGGATTGTACTTGCGTTCGGAGCTATCCCCGGATTTGCCGTTTGTACGGGCAGATGCGATTCGGCTCAAGCAGGTGATTACAAACCTGTTTGGCAATGCTATCAAATTTACAAAACAGGGCGGTGTTTCAGTACAAGCGGGAATGTTCAATGAGGATACGCGCGAAATGCTGGCAGTCAGCGTGATCGATACCGGCATCGGAATCCGCAATGAAGATCAACATATTATCTTCGATGAATTTCGGCAGGTGGATCAGTCGGCAACGCGCGAATATGGCGGTACAGGGCTTGGGCTGGCGATCACCAAAAAACTGATTGAATTAATGGGTGGTCGAATCTGGGTCGAGAGCGAAGTCGATAAAGGCAGTACGTTTACCTTTATTTTGCCTGTCGCAAACTGAACAGTGTGCTTCTGTTGCAGAGACAGGATAGACACTCCTGCCGCCATTTGCACGACACAAAGAATCTGGCGGGCATGGGTGGTATAATCGCACTGGTCAGGGCGCGGCAATCATCGCTCATCTCTTCATGCAACATCTGATGTATCAGGACGTATTTTTCCCTATATCATACAAATAAGCGGTTGCCTCTCATATTCCCTGCCAGCATATCAACACAAAACAAATGAGAAATATCCTATGAAACGGTTCGGTTTCCCTGTCATTTTAATCCTCACATTGCTATTGTTTTTCAGTTTCGGAACTCTCCGCCACAATTTAGCAGTAGTCAGGGCGTACAGTCCGAATTATCGCCCGGATCAACTCCCTACCCTCCAGCAAATCAAACTACTTGCCGCTGATAGAGCCGCTAACGATGGCTTTGGGATATCAACGACGATTTCCGCCGATGGGAACACAGCCCTGATCGGTGCATATCAGGAAGACGACAGCGGTACAATCAATAACGGTGCGGCATATATTTATATCCGTAGTGGCGGTACATGGGTACAGCAGGCCAAGCTCCTTGCCAGCGACAAAGCCAACAACGATCTTTTGGGACAATCGGTAGCCCTTTCTGCCGATGGCAACACGGCGCTGGTTGGTGCATCCAATAGAAGTGAAGGCGGCTTATCGGCAAACGGTGCAGCCTACGTGTTCACCCGCAGCGGTACGACCTGGACACAGCAAGCCAAACTCCTCGCCAGCGATAGAGCAACAAGCGATTCACTTGGCTATACCGTAAGCCTGACTTCGGACGGCAATATGGCGTTGGCGGGAGCGCCCGGTAAAAGCGATGGAGGATTATCGGGGAACGGAGCGGCCTATGTGTTCACCCGCAGTGGGACAACGTGGACACAGCAAGCCAAACTCCTCGCCAGCGACAGAGCCAGCAATGATGGGTTTGGTCTTGCGGCATCCCTTTCGACAGATGGAACAACGGCTTTGCTTGGGGCATATGGAGAAAGCGATACCGGAACAACATCGAATGGCGCGGCATATGTGTTTACTCGCAGTGGCACAACATGGACACAGCAAGCCAAACTCCTCGCCAGCGACAAAGCCAACACGGATTTATTCGGTATTTCAGTCACACTTTCCAATGATGGCAATACGGCTCTGATCGGCGCATATCTTGAAGATGACAGCGGAACCAGCGGTAACGGAGCGGCCTATGTGTTCACTCGCAGTGGCACAACATGGACACAGCAAACCAAACTCCTCGCCGCTGACAAGGCAAACAATGATGACTTTGGACAATCGGTGGCCCTTTCCGCAAACGGAAATGTCGCTCTTGTTGGCGCAGTCTTTGAAGACGACCCCGGCACGACCAACAATGGTGCGGCATATATATTCACCCGTAGCGGTACAACATGGACGCAACAGTCCAAACTCCTCGCGGCAGATAAAGGCGGTGAAGAATATTTTGGACGTTCAGTAGCGCTTTCAGGCGATGGCAATAACGCGATAATTGGCGCAAGTCAGGATAGTGATGGTGGTCTGACCGGTAATGGCGCGGCTTATGTGTTCACCGATCCAACACCAATACCCACTGCGACCCCAACCAGCACGCCGACTTCTACAGCAACCAGCACCCCAACCAATACTGCAACATTCACTAATACTCCCATACCACCACACCCTGACACAATCGGCGTTTATAAGGATGGCATATTCTATCTGCGGAATAGCAACACCAGCGGTGTCGCGGACATTAGCGCGGTTTTTGGCGGCGATCTGTCCGATTTGCCTGTTGTGGGTGACTGGAATAGCGACGGTGTGGATACTATCGGCGTCTATAATACCAGCACAGGTGTATTTTCTCTGAGCGATAGTAACACTGCTCCGACGGTATCCTATACCCTTGTGTTCGGGAATCCGGGCGATGCACCGTTCGCGGGACATTGGACAGTCGATACGATAGGTAGTGGCGTTGGTGTTTATCGCAACAGTAATGGCATCCTGTATCAACGCAAATCGCTCACCAGCGGCTTTGATGATTTCTTTGCAGTATTCGGCAATCCGGGCGATCAGCCTGTCGCGGGTGATTGGAATAACGATGGCTTTGATAGTATCGGCGTCTATCGCGCGTCCAGCCAAACCTGGTATCTGAGCAATAATAGCCAGCCCTCCGGGATCACCTTCAGCGATCTCGGTTTTGTATGGGATGCAAACGGCGCTAGCGCCGTCGCAGGCGATTGGGACGGGGACGGAAGTTCCACATCGGGTATTTTGACCGCAAACGGGGTGTTTACATTATTGTCCGCAAACAGCGGATCGGGTACGTATAATATTGTTGTTTTTGGCCCGGCGGGAAGCAAACCCATCGCTGGCAGATGGACGAGTGGCAGCAGTTCTCCATTGAACGGATTGATAAACCCAGGACAATCGGGTTCCAGCAATATCAACTCTGGAAATGCAGACTGATCAGAAATTGCAAGCGCGAATAGCGTAAATTCGATGCTGTTAGCGAACCTCTTGTTTTGCAGCCCCGGCTATCTAATCCGGGGTTTCGCGTTTTGACAAAAGGTATAGCATTGAAAGATCACCAAACAAAAATGTGGGACAAGAACAGTCAGGATACATTGCAGATACGTTAGTTGTCGACACAACCTGAAAATCGGGTTACAGGTAAGCGACTTTGGAATGTAACCCCGGCCTCGCTATAATACGCTCGCAAACAATCGGAATCTATCATGTGGAAACATTATTACACAGCGAACAGCGCCGATGAAGCGCTCCGCTTGTTGGCACAGTACGCCGGACATGCGCGTTTGATTGCTGGTGGAACAGATATACTGCTCGAAATGGAGCGTGGCATCCGTCCGGGAATCGATACTCTGATTGATATTTCGCGCCTTCCCGGATTGAACCAGATCACCCTGACCGATGGCAAAATTACACTTGGGGCGTTGGCAACGCATAATGATGTTGTTGCCAGCAGGCTGATTCAGGATCGCGCGCTCCCGTTGGCGCAGGCAGCGTGGGAGGTCGGCGCGCCGCAAATCCGCAATCGTGGAACTGTTGCCGGGAATCTGATCACCGCCAGCCCTGCCAACGATACCATTACGCCGTTGTGGGCGCTGGATGCCAGCGTGACGCTGAGTTCGGTACAAGGGTCGCGCACGCTGCCTTTCCCTGAATTTTACGCAGGCTTTCGCAAGACAGCGCTCCGTCCCGACGAAATGCTCACCTCGATTCAATTTCAACCCCTCGCGGCGAATGAACGCGGTATGTTCATCAAGCTGGGGTTGCGCCGCGCACAAGCGATCTCTGTGGTGAACATCGCTGTAGTCCTGGCGATAGCGGATGGTGTAATTACACGCGCCCGGATCGCGCTCGGCAGCGTTGCACCGACGATTATCCGGCTCCCTCCGGTAGAAACATTTTTGCAGGGCAAAACCCTCTCCTCTGACATCATTCGAGAAGCGGCACACCTCGCGGCAAGCATCCCTGCGCCGATTGATGATGTGCGCAGCACTGCCGAATATCGCTCGGAAATGATCAAAGTATTGACAGCGCGGGCATTGCGCACCCTTGCAGCAGGTGAAGAACGAAAACTATGGTCGGCAGATGTACCATTGCTACGCACCTCACAGCCAATTCAATCTATCGGCACGACAGATGCTGCTGAACAACCGATCACGACGACAATCAACGGTCAAACTATCACACGCGGAACCGGGCAGCATAAAACATTGCTGCGCTTCCTGCGTGAGGACTGCGGTTTGCCGGGTACAAAGGAAGGGTGTGCAGAGGGCGAATGCGGCGCATGTACCGTGTTTCTGGATGGCGCAGCGGTCATGGCCTGTATGGTTCCTGCCCCGCGTGCCGAAAACGCACAGATTACGACAGTAGAGGGATTGGCGCAAGAGAACGGGATGCACCCGGTACAGCGTGCATTTGTAGACGCAGGCGCGGTACAGTGCGGCTATTGCACACCGGGATTCCTCATGGCAAGCGCGAAGTTACTGGAAGAATGCCCGCAACCAACGCGCGCACAGGTAGAACAAAGTATCACGGGAAATCTGTGCCGCTGCACCGGATACTATAAAATTATTGAAGCCGTGCAAAAGGCGGCTGAGTCATCATAAGGAATAGTTATCATGGTCAAAAAAGCTGAGAAGATCAAAAAACGCAGTCCTATGCTCCCGGTGTACGGATTGATTATTGCCGTTGTGCTGTTTGTCCTGGCAATGATCGCTGCTGAACCCGCCGTTAAATTGTTGCGTGGCGTCTATCCGGGGTTTAATCCTTCGGGACAATATTTCTCGGTAACACAGCTTCCGCCGGACAACCGCCTCTCCGTGAAATTCCCGAACGGCGAAAAATTCGGCGCGACGGTTGCCATCTGGCTTCTGATGCTCGTGTTTTCCTATACCATTGTGGCGATAGCGATTGGGAGACATCCAGACTCTGCCAAAGAGATTAAACTCCCGCCGCGAAAAATTGATAAAAAGAGATAGGACGCTATGCCTGCTCAAAAACCGCCACCTGTGGTGGGAACAAGCATTCGCCGGGTTGATGCGCCCGGTAAGGTCATTGGCAAGGCAGCTTATCCCGGCGATATTGACCTGCCCGATCAGCTTTGGATGAAGATACGCTTTTCGGATCGGGTACATGCGCGCGTACTGTCAATAGATACCAGCAAAGCGGAAGCACTCCCCGGCGTCATTGCTGTTTACACTGCGAAGGACGTTCCGGTTAACGAATATGGTCTGATCATTTTCGATCAACCTGTACTCTGTGGCCCCGGTAGCGCCAAACCAGGCACGGATATTGTCCGCACAGTGAGCGATCAGGTCGCCATCGTTGTCGCGGAGAATGAAGCGATTGCCGCTGAAGCAGTACGCCTGATTGACGTGCAATATGAAGACCTGCCCATCGTAACCGATATGCACATTGCAATGCAGTCGGGAGCGCCGCAATTGCACGCCGATTCGCCCAACAACGTTCTCTGTCATTATGTGATCCGCAAGGGTGACATGGAAGAGGGCTGGAAAGAAGCTGCGGTCACTGTCGAAGGGACGTATACGACTTCGTGGCAGGAACACGCCTATTTGCAGCCGGAAGCGGGATTGGGCTATATCGACGACGAAGGGCGCGTGACTGTTTGCGTTGCTGGACAATGGGCGCACGAAGATCAGCAGCAAATCGCCCATGCACTTGATCTTCCACTCGACCAGATACGGGTGATTTATCCAGCCATCGGCGGTGCATTCGGCGGGCGCGAAGATATGTCGATTCAGATCATCCTGGCGCTGGCAGCATGGAAACTGAAACGCCCGGTCAAGATCATCTGGTCACGGACTGAATCGATCATTGGTCACCACAAACGCCACCCGGTACACATCCGTACTAAATGGGGCGCGACCCGTGAAGGCAAAATCGTCGCAGCCGCAGCCGAGGTCGTTGGTGATGGCGGCGCGTATGCTTACACCACCACAAAAGTGATGGCGAACGCGAACCTGATGGTCACCGGACCGTACTTTATCCCGAATATTCAGGTCAATACTTATGGCGTTTATACCAATAACATCCCGGCTGGCGCGTTTCGCGGCTTTGGCGGTCCACAGGGCGCACTCGCCGCCGAAGGGCAAATCAACCGGCTTGCCGAGGTGTTGGGCATCGATCCGGTTGAAATTCGGATGCGTAATCTGCTGCACGAAGGCGACATTACCAGCGTTGGGACGCCATTGCCGCCGGGGGTGAGCATTGATAAAGTTGTGGAACAATGCGCCGAGCAGTCTGGCTACTGGCACAAAAATGGGGCGTGGTCGCGCAATACCAATCAACAGCCAGCCGATAGCACCAAACGTCGCGGCGTCGGGATTGCCTGCGGCTTCAAAAATGTCGGATTCTCATTCGGCTTTCCAGAACACAACTGGGCGACGATTGAACTACATGGCGAATCCGAAATCGAAAAGGTGATCGTCCGGCAGGCGGGCGCGGAAGTCGGACAGGGTGCGCATACTGCCTTCATCCAGATGGCGGCACATGCTACGGGCGTCCCGATTGAGAAGGTCGAACTGATCGGAAGCGACACCGCACATACGCTCAGTTCGGGGAGTTCGTCGGCCTCACGGATGACCTTCATGGCAGGGAACGCGATTCGCAGTGCGGCAGGTCAGGCACTCGAAGCATGGGCAAATGAAGAGCGCCCTGCTATTGCTACCTATCAGTATCGCCCGCCTGCCACCACCACCTATGATCCGAAGACGGGACGTGCTGAACCGAATTTTGCATATGGCTATGTCGCACAGGCCGTCGAAATCGAAATCGACGTTGAAACCGGATTGATCGAAGTGATCCGCGTTGTTTCTGCGAATGATGTGGGGCGCGCGGTCAACCCGGAGCAGGTGCAGGGTCAAATCGAAGGTGCGGTGGTACAGGCGCACGGGTATACCCTCATGGAAAAGCTGGTCAGCGTCAATGGGGTAATCAAAAACCCATATCTATCGACCTACCTGATTCCTTCCGTGCTGGATATTCCGCGTGAAGTGAAATCGATCATTCTGGAATATGCCGATCCGATTGGTCCCTGGGGTGTGCGCGGTATGGCAGAGATGCCGTTCCTCACGATTGCTCCTGCGATCTCTGCTGCCATTCACGATGCAACAGGGGTCTGGATCGATGACATCCCCATGACGCCAGATCTGGTCGTGAAACGGTTGCGTGCCGCTGGCATCGGTGCAATCTGAGTAGATAGCAAAGTGGGCAGCGCAAAACTGCCCACAGGTTTTAGAGTTTGATATTCCCCAACTATTGTCGGGGAATATGTTTAATGCTTATGGAAGCGGCGGATAGACGTTCTGGACAAGCTGGATAAACTGTGCCTGGAACCAGCGCCCGGAAACTGGCGCGTTTGGCAGGGCGTTCGTTGGCTTGTTGTTGTTCAGTGCGTTGCCGCCATAGGTCGGGTCGCACATCCGGTCAAAGCCCTTGCCACCGGGATTATCCGGGCCGGTTGGGATCAGAGAACTTGAGCCGTCGGATTCGCCTGGTGGCTTGACCCACAGATAGGCCTGGAAGACGCCGCCGGGGGGGTTCGCCTGCGGGACAGCGCCAATGCCAGCACCGTTCTGATTGCACCAGTCGCCCTTTGCTGGACGACGGTCAGTGCGGGTCAGGTTCACGAATGTGTTCAGATCAGTGGAACTGCTTGGACCAGTCGGACGGCATTGTTGGGAAACATTCGGTCCACCACCGCATCCACCCCAGCCGTTGCGCGAAGTATCGACAAGCATGTTCGTGTTTTTGGCGGGGAAGCCTTTCGCCTGCATTGCCAGCGCCCATGCTGCGTCAAAAGTGGATTCGTCGATATAGGTGTTCCAGCTATAGAAATCTGCCGAACGCACCGGAGAACCGTTGATCTGCTGGTTGGCGGTCATGTATGGTTCGAGGACGACGGATGTGTTGGCGGTGTTGCTGATGAACCCATCAATGCTATCGACGCCGTGCGTTGTTGCCTTGATTGTATCGGCAATCAGGGTGGTTGACTGCGAGAAGTTGTTATCCCAACCGAGCCATCCCGCGTGTCCAATGTCGATATAGCTATAGACGTTGCGCAAAGGCCACAACTTGTTGAGCGTGTATTGTGTCGCTTCACGATAACCACCGGGGCCGTTGGCTTCCTGGCACTTTGCGAAACTCATGTTCGTGACGAGGTTCGGCAGCGAATCCGGTTCAATAATCGCAACGATGCGCAGATTTGCGTAGGCAGGCTTGCTGGCGATCACACTGGTGATCACATCAATATATTCGGTCTTGTAGCGGTTGAAGCCGTTCTGTGCAATCAACAGTTCGCCATTGGAAGCCAGCGCCGAGCAGTCGCGGTTTGGCAGGTCATAGATCACGATAGTGATCAGATTTGCGCCCTGTGCAACAGCGGCGTCCAAGTGTCCACCGAAACTGCGTGCATAGCCGTTTGTACCGTTCACGGCGTCAATGCTATCCAGCCAGACAGCGGTGTTATAGCGTGCGACTTTACGCATTTGCGCGCCCAGTGTACCGCCCTGAATGTCCGCTTCAGCATTGACTTCTGCTGCCCAATCGGGATTCACATACCACACTGCATCCTGGAACGGGTTCAGCAGGTGTGTTCCCGGTACAACCGTTGGCACAGTTGGAGAGATGGTTGGCGTAGATGTCCGTGTTGGCGTGCGCGAAATTGTTGCTGTCGCGGTTGGGCTGGTGGTGATCGGTGGCTGGAAGGTTGCTACGGTATTTGTTGCGGTGGGTGTGTTGGTACGGGTTGCTGTGTTGACCGATGTATTGGTGCGCGTCGGCGTATTTACTGGCGTGTTCGTTCTGGTCGATGTTACGTTCAGGGTGTTCGTAGGGCTGGCGGTGAATGTTGATGTAACGGGATTTGTACCGGGTTCAAGCCCCCAGACTCTGGAGCCGTTGACATAGGCGGGGATATAGTTCGTGTCTGTTGCGCTGCCGGGCAATGCACCCACAGCATAACCTGTATGGAACCAGTCGTTGCCAGCGGTGAAATTTTGTGACCAGTCGTTGAGGTGCATCGCGGTGTTGAACTGCCACGAACCGCCTGCCCCCAGTGACGCCGAACCAAAGCTGACAGAAAAATAATAGATGTTACCAGAGGCAAGCGTCGGGCCGGACGTTGTGCCGACACCCGACTGATCCCAATATTTTTCAAAAACATATTTGGATGCAGATTGCGAGCCGTCCAGTTGGAAGTAAACCCGTACCGAAATGTTGGAAACTGCGGAAGAGCCTGTGTTAGCAACGATAAAGTTGAATTGTGATTGCTGCGTGCTATCCGCACCGCCGCTCTGAATTCTGACTTTCAGACCGCTGGATTGGGCATAAACGCTTGATGTGCCGAGGTGCGGAAGCGCTCCCAGCACGACAGCAACAAAAGCAAATAACGCTAGCGCTGCACGTAGCTGACGCTTGTTTTTTCTTTGGGCGAACCAAATAAAATGTAGTTTCATTCCTGAAAATCCTTTTTCCACCGTGCAAAGTCAGTCTAGCATTCTGGTGTGTCAGAATCCGTAACGGAATGAGATTGCAAGCAGTCTCTCGAACGATCCGGCTCAACCGTTTCATTTCAACACTGGATAAGGGGGTACTTTTCGCTCAGGATATAGACTGGTTTGGATGTTTTGTGGTGAACCTGGCCTAACCTGCTATACTTTTTCCAGTCCTCTCCTGTTATGGATAGGTTTCAGATGCCTCATTCGAGAAGTTTAGCAAGTTCGTTCGATTTATTTTCCCGTTAACGAAGCCAGATTGATCCTTACAACTTTCCGGATGAGACACCTGGATTTTCTGCCAAAGCAATGGAACACTTGAGCGATGAACGACGAAATTAAACACGAAGATGAACTCATTGATGAGCCTGATGAAATCGATCCGATTGAAGCCTATTGCGTGAAATGTAAAGAAAAAACGGAAATGGAAGAGCCGCAACCCGTCTGGACAAGCCGGGGGCAGCCTGCGACGCGCGGTATTTGTCCGGTCTGTGGCACAAGCATTTTCCGTATCGGCAAAACCGACGCGCACAGTACCATGAGCGCACCGCCGCCAATTCGCGTCGAGGATACCGAAAAACTTGTCGCCAATCGGGGTCGCAAAAAACCACTGCCTGCGACGTATATCAATGTCAGCAGCATCGAATCGGAATTTGGCGCGAAACTGGCGAAGGAACTTGATCAGGCTGGCGTACATACATGGTATGATCCGAACAATGCGACGGAAGAAATACAGTGGGCTGGTGGCGTTCACCCGGCGTTACGTGATTGTGTGAAGATGGTCGTTGTGCTTTCCTCCAAATCACGTGATTCGGAAAGCGTCTCCAAAGCGTGGAATTTTTTCAGGAAAGAAAAGAAACCGCTGGTCGTTGCCCTGCTGGATTCGGTAGAAGTACCGGATGCACTCCGGCGTAGTCCGCGCTTCGATTTCAGCAAGGATTACAAAACAGCATTCCGTCAGTTATTGCAGGCTTTGAGCGATTCATAATTAAACTGGAGACATAAATCAATGGCTGATCCGCGTGTCGTCAAAATGGCACAGGTGCTGGTGCATTATTCGCTGGATATCCAACCCGGCGATCACTTTCTTGTCAATGGAAGCCCCGTTGCCGAACCTCTGATCAGGGAGGTGTACCGGGAGGCACTGCGGGCAGGCGCACACGTCCAGATAAACGCCATCTTTGATGAATTCGCAACCATCAGGATGAAGGAAGCGAACGATGATCAGCTAACGCACATTGCCAAAGCCGAACGCGCCCTTCTGGATGAGACAAACAAATCGCTGCACATCATCGCAGAGATGAACACGAAAAATATGAGCAATTCCGACCCGGCGAAAATGGCAAAATCCGGGCGGGCGCGTGCGGAACTGGGTGCGCAGATGATGCAGCGTTCTGCCGAAGGCAGCCTGAAATGGTCGGTGACACTGTTCCCGACGCACGCGCACGCCCAAAACGCAGGGCAATCGCTCCGGGATTACGAAGATTTCGTCTATTGCGCGTGTCTACTCGACCAGGATGATCCTGTTGCGGGTTGGAAGCAGGTAGAACACGAACAGCAAAAAATTGCCGATGCGCTCACGCCACATAAAGAAATTCATATCACCGCACCGGGTACAGATATAACCTATCGTGTCGATGGACGCCGCTGGATCAGCGCCAACGGAAAAACCAACTTTCCCGACGGGGAGGTGTTCACCGGCCCGATTGAAAATTCGGTGAATGGTTCAGTCGAATTTACCTACCCTGCTATCTTCCGGGGCAACGAGGTGGAAGGAATACGTCTGACGTTCAGGGATGGCAAGGTTATCGAGGCAACGGCGAAGCGCGGACAGAATTTCCTTGACAAAATGCTGGATACTGACGAAGGCGCACGATATGTCGGGGAAGTCGCGTTTGGTCTGAATTATGGCATCCAGAATTTCACCCGCGAAATCCTGTTCGATGAGAAAATCGGCGGGACAATGCACATGGCACTGGGGGCATCTTATCCTGAAACGGGCGGCGTGAATAAATCCGGCTTGCACTGGGATATGATTTGCGATTTGCACGAAGGCAAAGTCCACGCCGATGGTCAATTGATCTATGAGAATGGACGCTTTGTCTGGTAGCTTTTGAAGGGTGACAGACGTTGCAGGTTGCTCTTGTTCTGCCCAAAAACCCGCCGCTAAAGCAGCGGGTCTACTAAATCAAACTGTGAACCCTCGTTAGATAACCGCCTGTTCCTCGTAAATCCCGAAGACTTCGCGCATCACATCCATCGTTTCCTGCAAGGTGCAGTAGCTGCGTGCACACTCTAACAGGTGTGGCATCACATTTTCTGTACCCTGCGCAGCCTGGCGAAGCGCATTCAGGGCTGTGCTGGCACGTTCGTTATCCCTTTCCATGCGGAGGGCATTCAACCGTGCAATCTGGATTTCATACCCTTTCGGGTTCATTTCCAGAATTGGAACGGGCGGCATTTTTTCATCGTTGTACGCATTCACGCCTACAATGAGTTTGTCGTTTTTGTCGATTTCCTGTTGATAGCGGAAAGCCGCATCCGCGATTTCCTGCTGGAAGAACCCGGCATCAATCGCAGGAAGAACGCCGCCTAGCTCCTCGACCCGGCGCATATAGGCATAGGTTTCGGCTTCCATATCATTCGTTAATTTTTCGATGAAATAACTGCCGCCTAGCGGATCAACCGTATTGGTGACACCGCTTTCATGCGCGATGATTTGCTGTGTGCGCAGGGCAAGTGTCGCCGCGTGTTCGGTTGGGAGCGCCAGCGCTTCGTCCATACTGTTGGTGTGCAGGCTTTGCGTCCCGCCGATGACAGCCGCCAACGCCTGAATTGCCACCCGGATCAGGTTGATTTCCGGCTGTTGCGCCGTGAGGCTGACGCCTGCGGTCTGGGTATGGAATCGGAGCAACCACGAACGCGGGTCTTTTGCACCGAAGGTATCGCGCATTTCGCGCGCCCAGATACGCCGTGCTGCGCGATACTTGGCGATTTCCTCGAAGAAGTCATTGTGGGCATTGAAGAAGAACGAAAGACGCGGCGCAAATTCATCAATATCCAGACCGCGCTGTACTGCCCAACGAGCATATTCAAAGCCATCGATCAGCGTGAACGCGAGTTCCTGCGCCGCAGTCGAACCCGCCTCGCGGATGTGATAGCCGCTGATGCTGATCGTATTCCATTGTGGCAGGTATCGCGTCCCGTACTCGATGGTGTCGGTCACAAGGCGCATGGAAGGCTCAGGCGGGAAGATGAATTCCTTTTGCGCCGTGAACTCCTTCAAAATATCGTTCTGGAGTGTGCCGCGCAGTTGATCCATTGGCACGCCCTGTTTTTCTGCCGCCGCAATGTAGAATGCCCAAATCACCGCCGCCGGACTGTTGATCGTCATCGATGTGCTGACTTCACCCAGCGGGATACCGTCAAACAGTAGTTCCATATCCTTTAATGAAGAAATAGCGACACCGCATTTTCCAAATTCACCAAGCGATTCCGGCGCATCTGTGTCATAGCCCATGAGTGTCGGCAAATCAAACGCTACTGATAGACCCATATTGCCCTGACTGAGCAGATATTTAAACCGGGCGTTGGTTTCTTCGGCGCTGCCAAATCCCGCAAACATGCGCATTGTCCAGAGCCGTCCGCGATGCCCGGTAGCATGGACGCCGCGCGTAAATGGATATTCGCCGGGGAAGCCAAGATCGTTTAGATAGTCGAATTCCGGCACATCCATTGGTGTATAGAGGCGCTCAACCGGGCGGCTGGAAGTCGTTGTAAATTCCGGCTTGCGCTCCGGCATTTTGGAGAGCGTGCTGCCGAGCGTTTTCTGCTCCCATCGGCTCTGTTCGGCTTGCAATTTATCTTTGGAATCACGGTCAAACATGAATGCGCCATCCTTCAAAACTAACGTTTGTTAGAGTATATCAGAAGATAGGTTGTTTAAAATGCTTTTTAATGGCTTTCCTGAATCATTGTATAGCTATTTTGGCTATAGACTTCGCGTGTACAAATATTCATTAGGGCATGTTCGAGAGTTTTGTTGGGGAGCATACGTATGTCGCCAGCAAAAATGAGACACAGCAAAACAAAGTAGCTATTGCGGTTCTTTGCTTTTAGTGTGTCCCGGAAGTGCTGATATTAACCGGATTAGGTTCAAACGGAATTTTGAATCCCGGCAAAACCTATCGGGGCTATCTACCTTATTGGATAGATAGCCCCGACTATAGCTACTGGCGTCTTATCGGACGGTAACGCCGAAGGACGAGGATCGCCCCTCCTGCAATCGCAAGTGCAACAACAGTGAGGAACGGTAGTCTGTTTTCAGGATGTTCACCTGTCGCTGGCAACGTTCCACGTGTGATGTGGATCGTCGCAGTTGAGGTACGACGCGCCCCACCTGTATAGGTAAGGATTGCCGTATTTATGGGATCGGATGGCGTGGGCGCGTTGCTGCTGACGCGAGTAACAATTGTCATTGTCGCCGTTTCGCCAGCGTTGAGCGTGCCGATGTAGAAGGTAACATCGTTACCCGTGATCGTATATGAACCTTTGGTTGTAGATGCGCTAATCGGGATAAAGTAGGGCGACGGAATCTGGTCTTCCACGACCACATTCTGTGCCGCTGCATTTCCATGATTGGTAGCGGTCAACGTAAAGGTCACAATTTCGCCCGGAAGCGCCAGCGATGGATCAACACGTTTGACGATCACTGGATCGATGACCACAACGCTTGGCGTTCCTGTCGCAGCAATACACGTGGCAGTTGCAGTTACGACAACAACATCCCCATTCAGAATTCTCAGTGTATAGGTTTGTCCTGCCGTGCCTGCATAAGTAATTGTCTGGGATGCACCTGCGCCAAGCTGAATCGTACCAGAAGCGACAAGTGTGTTGCTGCTGTTACGAATTTCATAGGTATAGGGCGCTGTCATTGCTGCGCCGTTGTTAGTCACGGTAAATGTGACCGCACCTGCGGCAGAACATGCACCAGTCGCCGTAAGCGGAGCGCAGTTTGTCGTTGCTGTTGTAACTGTCGTCTGTCCGTTAAGGATTGTCAACGTATAGATCTGCCCAGCCGTACCTGCATAGTTAATTGTCTGGGATGCGCCTGCACCAAGCTGAATCGTACCAGAAGCGACAAGCGTGTTGCTGCTGTTGCGGATTTCATAGGTATAGGCCGTTGGCATCGCGCCACCGTTGTTAGTCACCACAAAGCTGACCGCTCCGGCATTGCAGCTTCCAGTCGCAGACAAGCTCGGCGTCGTTGGTGTTGCAGTAGCAGTGCTGGTTGGCGTCGCCGTAACTGTCAGACAGTTAGCAGTGCTAGTCGCGGCGATTCCACCCGCTGGATTCAGGATATTCAGCGTGTAGGTCTGACCCGGTGTGCCAGCGAAGTTGATGGTAGTGGACGCGCCTGCTGCCAACTGGATGGTTCCAGTGGAGACGACAGTGTTGCTGCCATCGCGGATTTCGTAGTTGTACGGGGTCAGCATCGTGCCACCATTGTTGGTCACGATGAAGCTGACGGCTCCCACCACACAACTCGGCGTGATGCTGAACGTCGGCAGCGGTGTACTGGTCGCTGTCGCGGTGCTGGTGGGTGTCGCGCTGACAGCCAGACAGTTGGCGGTAGCAGTGGCAACAATCGCATTACCCGGATCGAAGATGTTGAGCGTGTAGGTCTGACCCGGTGTGCCAGCGAAGTTGATGGTCGTGGATGCACCTGCCGCCAGCTGGATGGTTCCAGTGGAGACGACAGTGTTGCTGCCATCGCGGATTTCGTAGTTGTACGGGGTCAGCATCGTGCCACCATTGTTGGTCACGATGAAGCTGACGGCTCCCACCACACAACTCGGCGTGATGCTGAACGTCGGCAGTGGCGTACTGGTCACTGTCGGCGTATTGGTAGCCGTATTCGACGGTGTGAATGTCGGCGTGAATGTTGCCGTATTCGTATTGGACGGCGTAAAGGTCGGTGTATTCGTGCTGGTCGCTGTATTTGTTGGTGTGTTCGTTGCCGTGTTGGTTGGTGTAAACGTCGGCGTGAACGTTGGTGTGTTGGTAGCCGTATTTGTTGCTGTGCTGGTCGGCGTGAATGTTGCCGTATTCGTGTTGGACGGCGTAAACGTTGGTGTATTCGTGCTGGTCGCCGTATTGGTCGGTGTGTTCGTTACCGTATTGGACGGCGTAAACGTCGGTGTGTTGGTGTTGGTAGCGGTATTCGTTGCCGTGTTGGTTGGCGTGAATGTCGCTGTATTCGTGCTGGTTGGGGTTGCGGTAGGTGTCGGCGCAAAACCAAAGTCAATCGTGTGATTATTCGCGCCTGCGCCACCAGTCACAACCTGTGCGCCAATAAGTGTCGGATTACCCGGCACAACACCAGTTTGGCCGTTCGAGTCTGAAAGGACAGTAGAGGCCAGCGGTGTCGTTGCAGAATACCCATTCAGCGGATTGCCAACATTGAAGTTCAAGGCTGCAATGCTGACATAGTACGTAGTGCCGCGCGAGACGCCACCCGTGACGTTGCCCGCATTGAAGTAATATTGCCCGTTGGTAGTTGTGGTTGTGGTGATCAAGACCCCGGCGCTATCGCGGAGTTCGATGACAACACCATTTGGAACAGTAGCTTCACCGGGGTCTTGACGCCCGTTACCATTCGTATCGAGCCAGACATAGTTGCCGATTTCCAGCGGTTCGGGCAAGCATAGCGGTTCAATATCACCGACACCGCCTGCCTTACCAAACGTTCCCAGTTGGTCGAGACCGAAAATTTCATAGGAACGGTTACGCCCACCGCGTGTCACCGCACTGCCGTTGTCACGGGTAGCACGATAGTTGTTCAGCCAGATGAATCCGCCTGCGCGGAAATCTCCGGCAGGGGCAGGGTCCATCGCACCCTCAACGACTTCGCCTGTACCGCTGACAGCGTATACAGAACCCTGACTGGTTTCACTATGCGTGTTATAGTTCGGTGGTGGTACTACTCCTGCATATTGTTCCGACCAGTAAAATTCACCACCACCCGGCCCTTGTGCGTTACCTGCGCCAGTTGACGCGCCGCCAACAAAGTTGCCTGTGGTCGCCCAACCGTCGTTAGCATTATTTTCCGGGTTGTTCCAGTCGGTGGGGTTGCTGTAATTGTTAGGACGGAAACGGAGAACATCGCCTGCCGAAACGCCTTCAAATTGCCCGGAGTTGGCAGTATTTTTATTGTTGCCACTCTGATTTGCAAAACGATCCATAATGCCGAGGATCAGGAAACCCTGTTCATCGAAAGTGATTCCAGAAACCAGCGGTTGCGGATTGAAATATTGATCGTAGCTGGCATCATAGGTAATGTCGCCGCCGCCTGTAGCCGAATTGTCCGACCAACCGCGCCAGTTTGCTGAAGTTGCAGCAACCGTTCCACTCGAAGAAATCTTCCCTCGTGTGTAGTTCAGCGGTACGTTTAAGACCTGGGTGAAAGTAGCCCCATCATAGGAGTAGACATAGCCACGCAGACGCGCCCGACCAGCGGCTGTGTTGCCTGCCTGTTCACCAGAACAGGTCATTCCGATAAAGACCAGGCCGTTGAAAACTGAAACTGCAAAGGGGCGGCGTTCATCGATTCCTGACTGCAATGGGCAGTCTGCTGGAGTCGGCAAAGTAACACGAGTTGCCGTAGCCGGGTTTGCCAGCGGGATAATATATAGTCGCCGATCAAACAGGTTGATTGTATATAGAGTATTTTCATCGTCGGATAAAGCAAGACCGCCTAGACCAGTCTTGCCTACATCGGCATATACGCTCAGATCGGCAGTGTAGTTGGCAGTGTTGTGGTTGTTCGGGCCAGCAGTGCCAGCACCAAAAATTGTACCGAGGCTGATTGTCCCCAATACCGTGTTTGGCGCGGATGGGTTGAGGATATAAATCACACCTGTTGGGTCTGCTACCGGGCCAAAAGCCACATGGCGCTTTGTGAACGCCGAGGCATATAGACGATTGGTTGAGCGTCTGTATGCTAACCCCCAAACCGCGCCGACATCCGTATCGCGTACAATGTTAGCGTCGGCAGGTGTTGATGCCGGACCGCTGCCATCGGTAGGTACAACGGTTCCGGCATTGTAGGGGAACGACGCCACCGACGAGAAACCGCGATAAGCCCCGGCTGATTGGGTACTGACAAAACAGGACACCATCAGCGTCGGTATTGACCCTGTGTTGACACAATAACGGGTCGGGTTAGTAAATGCCACGTTCACGCCAGTTTGATTTTCGGTGGCAAAAACAACTGTCGTATTTCCGGTGGTGGTTGTGCCGCCAATGTGAACACCGGGTTGCAGATAGGATGGTTGTCCTGTAAATTCGAGGCGGTACTGAGCGCCCACTGTCAAACCAGTGAGCGCATAAGTGCCTGTACTCGCTGTTGTGACTACTGTCGAAACGGCAGTATTGGCAGCATTGTAGGCTGTGACAGTGATTCCACCAACCCCCGGTTCAAAGTTATCCTGAACGCCGTCATGATCAAAATCGAGAAAGACAGTTCCCTGAATTTGGTTAGGGACACCAAGTGGAATTTGGTCTGGAGCAGCAAGTGCAGTTTGCCTGCCAAACGAGAGGAGCATAGAAGTTAGGGCGATAAGAATAAATAAGTGTTTTCCAGGCAGATAGAACGACTTTCTGCCCATTTTCCGGTGCTTGGCGTGCAAGGTTCCCCCTCCGCAACAATGATGTAGTGAGATTGTCAAGACAGATTTGCAATTATCGCGCTAATGTGAATTTTTGCAACAGTACGTTTCCAATATGATGGTAAAGAGTTAGAACTTTTCATGAACATTGGTAAATCCGGGGAGTAACAAAACATTTCCTGAATCCTGCTAAAGTAATACCCGGTCTGAAAAAATTTCAGACCGGGCGTGAACCTTTGCATTGCCTCTCAACTCATATAGCAATTCCTGAGCAGGAATGCCGAATTTGTATCTGAGTAATTACCTTCCTGATACGCTTTCGGATTTCTCCGTCGGGTTCATGAGTCACAAACTAACGCACTTGTAGCCGCCTCAATCTCCAATAATACCTGTCTTGACCTCTCCGGCTCGCGTGTAATTGGCGAAGATTACGCCACTTGAGGCCACCAGACTCTCCGTTAATGTAAAAGCGGCGGGACTAGTGCCTTCACCGAACAGGCGATTACCCGCCCCCAGCGCAACGGGGAAAGTTTTGAGCCATAGTTCATCGACCAAATCGTGTTTGAGCAGTGTCTGGATCAGGTTACCGCTGCCATGTACCTGGATGTCAGCGCCTTCTGAATCCTTGAGTTTTTTAATATCTGCCAAACTTTCGAGGAATATCGAGTTTTTCCAGGCTGACTTTTTCATGGTTTTGGACACAGCGTATTTGGTAACGTCATTGATACCGGGCCAAAAGTCTCCATGTTCAGGCCAGTAGGAAGCAAAAAACTCAAATGTTTTCCTGCCTAAAAGAAGGTCAGCAGGCTTCATCTGTTTTTTCATGAGTTCAGCAGCCGCTTCGTCAAGAGGGTAGAAATACGGCACAGACCAGCCGCCATATTTGAAACTGTCTGACGCATCTTCATCAGGTCCACCAGGCGCTTGCATGACTCCATCTAATGTAATGGCTGATAGGACAATTATCTTTCTCATAGTTACAGCCTCCAAAGTTGAATGTCAAAACCAACGAGGGGATTACGCTTTCAATTCCAGGTCATAGGACAAGATAACCGCGCCACTGCTGAAGGGAGTCGTGCTAACCAGCTTAAAGTGCTTTGGCGCGCTAAATTCCCCAAACATGCGCTTACCCTTGCCCAGCACCACCGGGCAAACAAGCAGTTCAATATGATCAATCAGGTCGTGCTGCATCAGCGAATAGATCAGTTCGCCACTGCCAATGATGGCAATGTCGTTGCCCGGTTGCGCCTTGAGTTTCCTGATCTCGTCAAATACGTTGTTTCTGATAATCGTAGTGTTGTTCCAGTCGGCTTTATCAAGCGTGGTAGAAACTACCCATTTCGGCTTGCCGTTCATCAGTTGCCCGAACGGGTCATCGGCGGGCATTTTGGGCCAAAAGCGGGCAAACGTGTCGTAGGTCTTGCGCCCCAACAGTATCCCGGAATTGGTCTGTAACTGCTCAAGAATCCGCATACCGATCTCATCGACCATATATGGCATCGACCAACCCTGTAATTCGGCCTCAAGCAATGAATCATCATCACTGCCCGGTGCTTCCATCACGCCGTCGATTGTCATAAAGTTGCCTACACTTAGTCTCATGTCGTTCTCTCCAGGTATAGTTGGGGTATGTTTGTCCTCGGTACACTCTCATGATATAGCAAAGATTGAAGCGGGTCTTGTATAAAAACGACATCGCTTTATCTGACGGCGGCAACTCGCAATATCTGAGCCGGAGTCAGGCCAAAGGTACGCTTGAGAGATCGCGTCAGGTGGGGTTGATCAAAATAGCCAGCTTCGTAAACCGTATCGAGAATGGATACGCCGCGCTCCAGCAAGCCCTTTGCACGATGCGCCCGATCAATCTGCTGAATGGCGGTATGCGTAACACCTGTCGCTTGCACAAAGCGGCGCTGCACAGAACGTAACGAGAGATCAGGCTGATAGCCCCGCAATACATCGGCAATCAGCGGGTCGCGCATCAATAGCCCTTGCCGTACCATGCGCCGCACAAACGTATCGGCATTCTCTATTGTGGGGAACTGCCATGTTGATCCATGAAGATAAAAGCTATTCGATGTAGTTGTCGGTAAAAAAGTCGCATCGTTCAATAAGGTATGGGGCAGCAGATGCGGCATAAACGTACCGAGTTGAAATCGGATGCCCACCCATTCTGTCCCGCCGGTAACTTGCACAGGCAGGGCGCGGGTGATCGGACCGCCGATAGCTAACCGTATCTGATCTTTTTCCTTTATCACGCACATATACAAATTACTGTTGGCGGGCAGGATGTCTACATTGTCAAACGCATCTCGACTCCACGAGATTGCTTCCACAAAAGGCGAGTCAGATGGGCGCTCCGTATAGAACGAATCCATGAATTGATTCCTGCTACTGTGAGTGTGGACGAGTCATTAGAAGAATTATAGCACGCGCGTTCTATTTTATAGTAAATACCATCCGCCTTAACAGTGGCGGCATCACTTTTGATGCCATTCCCATTACCAACGCCGTTTTGTCCTAAGCTAGACTTTGCGCATTAGGCGGCGTAAGCCAGCAAGTCGTTGAAGCGCTC
>CAYSOC010000026.1:13562-49492 GCA_964432445.1 uncultured Anaerolineaceae bacterium | reverse complement strand
CGAGCGAGATTTATACCATTTTTGATGGCACGAACAACCAGTGGATCAGCGTGCAGCAATTGCGCGGCACAGCGCCCTATTACGCATCGGTGGGGATGGACAGCGCCTATGAATTGACCCTCGAAAGCGCCGATAACCTCACCAATGATCGCGGCACTGTCAAGGTTGGCGAACTGCGCCGCCAGACGCCGAAACGCGGCGGCCTCGAAGTCTTCAAATATGAAATTGAGGCAGAGAAGGATACCCGCCTCAGTTTTGTCACAACCGGAGCAGCCGATGACCTGATGATCCGGGATACAACCAACGCTGCCAAACTGTTCAACAATCAATTGAACGTGAATAACCTCAAGGTGAATCAGATCGATTTGCCCAAAGGCAGCTACAGCCTTTATTTGCAGGCTTTCGGCAACTTTGAAATTTCGATTGCCGAAGGTGAAATTCTGTCAGGGTTGAAGGGGGCGCTGGCGCTTGGTCAAACGCGCTCGGAGACGCTCCCGAAAACACAAGCATTCGCCGCCTATCGTCTGGTGGTTGGCAGTGGCAAGGAAATTGGCGCGGATAGTCTGATTACCATCAACCTGAGTGCGACGGACAAACTCGCAGGTGATAACGCCTTCATCGAAAGCGCCGATGGCGTGCGTTCCGAATTGACCCAGTTTGTGCTGGATCAGCGCGATACGCAGCGCCAGGTATTGGTTGCGGTTCATCGCCTGCAAGGGAACCCACCCTATCGCGTGCGCGTGAACAATCTCACCAGCTATCTGATTCGGCTGGAATCCGGCGATCTGCTCAGTAGCAACAAAGGTGCGCTCGTTGTCGGACAACCCGCGCGTGACAGTAGCCGTTCACCGGAAGTTATCCGCTACACGCTCGCGCCAGAACTTGGCAAGACGCTCACCGATGGCGACATCGTGACGATTGGGTTTACCCCGCAGGGCGATTCGTCTTCCAGCACAATCGCCAGCAATCTTGTTTTGACACTTCGCAACGGAGACAAGCGCGCTCTCAGCCCGATCAAGAGCTATACGCCGAACTTCGGACGCCAGATCGTTTCGCTCTATCAATTGCGCGGTGAAGGCCCGTTCACGCTCGAATTGCCCAATCTCGGTGCATATACTGTCACGTTCGATCAGGGCAATACGCTGGAACTGGATCAGGGTCTGCTCGTCATGGATAAGCCGCAGCAGGCACGCACCAACGGTCCACAACTTGTGAGTTATACGTTCGATGCCGCTGCCGATCAGGTGGTCACAATCCGTGTAAAAGACACACGCGGCAATCGTAATGATTTCCGTCCTCTGTTGACAAACGGGCAGGGTGTAAAAATCCTTCCCCGGCGGCAGACCAACAATTACCAGTATGGTCAGTCGCTGGTCTATCTGCTGCGTGGTTCTGGTCCGTTCCGGTTGCAATTCGAGATGGATGGCATCTATGAAATCAACCTGAGCAAAGGCGACGCGCTTACCCTGTATAAGGGCAATTTCTTCGTCGGAGATGCCGAAACGGAAAACCCCGGTAGTGATCAGACGCGGCTGATTACCTATACTGTAAAACTGAACGAAAATCAGGTGATCACGACTTCGATTGATACCTTCTACGGCGTGGCACTGCGCGACCCGAACGATAACGTTCTTCGCCCCGAAATACAGGTATATACCTACAACTCTGCCTATGAAATTCGCCAGCTTTTCCGGGCGCGCAAGGCCGGGGTTTATGAACTGGCCTTCCCAAGTTCCGGGCGCTATACCCTGCGCATCGAAAACGGCGATCAGGTTATCAAAGATAAAGGTAATCTGTACATGGGCGCAGTTGAAAAGGATACGCTCCCGATCAATGTTGAAGCGCTGCGTTATACACTCAATCTGGAATCCGGGACACAAATCACGGTAGATAGCGCTATCGAGCCAGTGCGGTTTTCTACCGCGCCTCAAGTGCCGATCACTATCACCAATGCGCGCGGCGATATTCAGCAATACAGCGAACAGATCGGCACGGGCTATAATGTTCGCCAAATCTACACTCTCGAAGGCGATGGACCGTTTACGCTGATTTACAAGCCGCGAAATTCAGGCACATATCGCTACGAAGATATGAAGTTCACGCTGGCAGTCGATTTGGGGGATAAGGTTTTGCTCGATAAGGGTGATCTGGCATTCGGGACGCCCACCACCTCCGATACCGCGAAAAGTGGCACACGTAAAGTGAGCTATGCTCTGGATGCGAAGCCAGACAGTGCCGTTACGATCAGCCTGGAAAAGAAAGGGCAGCGTGCCTTTATCCCGGTAACAATCGTAAGTGGCGCTGGTACAGCCCTCGACTATACCGATATATCCGTCAACAATAATGCGTATCTGACCAGCTTCCAACTCAAGGGCGCAGGTCCGTATCATGTTCAGTTTATCTTCGATGGCGAATACACAATCACAGCCAGCGAAGGAAACCTGTTGACCGTTGAGCAGGGCAAACTCGAACCAGACGCTCCCGTACAGGCTTCGCTCAAAGCGCCTGCCCATGCCGCTGCTTATAGCATCGAGGGCAAGGAAGGCGACCTGATCAGCCTGCAACTCAAGCAGGGCAGTAATGGGCTATATGGCGAAGTTCGCAATGCCGACGGTGAATATGTGACAGTGGACGATCAATATTTTGATCGTGGTCTGGCGGTCTATCTGCTCCGTCTGAGTGGCCCCGGCCCATATCGGTTGTTCTTCTTTGCCAATCCGAACACGCCGTACAACGTTACCCTGAGCAAAGGGCGCGACCTGTTGAATTATCAGGCCGGAGCCATTCCAATCAATCCCGCGAAATTTGATGATCCAAAGACCAAGCCCACTGTAGTCAGCGGTAAACTGCCCGCACCCGCGCGGGTTGCCTTCCATACTATAGATGGCAAAGCCGACGACCTGATCACGTTGCAACTCAATGTGAAGGGCGGCAATAATCCGCTGCGGCCTCGTCTTGTGAATACCGAGGGTCAGGTGATTGAGCCGTTGCGAAGTGCGGTAGATCGTGCCAGGACCAGCATCCTCTATCGCCTTGCGGGGACTGCGCCCTATACGCTCATCTTCGAGACCACCAACGATTATGAAATCACACTGACCAGCGGCGACATCCTGCGCGTGAACCTCGGTACGATTCCGACGGGCAAGCAGGAAAAGCCATATCAGAACAAGGTCGAAGCGCCCGCACAGATCGCCGTTCATCAACTCGATGCCACCAGCGGGCAGGTTATCACTGTTCAGATGGCAAACTCCGGCAAGCAGTTCGGGGCGCTGGTGCTGGACGGTGAAGGAAATACCATCAAGCCGGAAATCTACGACTTCCAGAGTGGAACGAACGTCGGTGTATATATCCTGTCGGGCGTTGGACCGTACAGCCTGGAATTTCCGGCTAGCGGGCAATTCACCGCCAGCGTGCTGGCAGGCAATCTGGTACGTATCGATCAGGGCTTGATTGCCTTCAAACAGGAAATCAAAGGGACACTGCCTGCTCCCGCCCGCACCGGCTCGTATACGATTGATGGCAAACGCGATCAAATCGTGACCATTCAACTGCAAACGGATGGGACGCAGCGGCTGATCGAATTCCGTGATTCCAACGGCAAGCTATGGTCGCCAGATTTCCGGTTCACAAAGGGCACGCAGGTTTTCCTGGTTTATAAACTCTCTGGTCCGCCGCCGTACACAGTCACCTTTAGCGGACGGAATTACACCGTTTCGATCAATGATGGCAACCTCGTCCGGGTGGATCGCGGCAGAGTGGCCTTTGGCGAGAAGATCAGCGCCAAACTTGATGCACCCGCACAGATTGCGCTCTATACCGTCGAGGCCGAAGCGGGCGATCTGGTGAGCGTACAGTTAACATCGGGTGGGCGTCCCCTCGATAGCGAACTGCGCGACGCCAACGGGAAGATTCTCAAGCGCGATACAGCGGTAGTGCGCGGCAATCAGGCCGTCGCAGTATATACGCTGGCTGGCCCCGGTCCGTTTGTACTCGAATTTACACCCACTAACAACTTCGATCTCATCGTCTCGAAGACGAATGTGTTGCGCGTCGATCAGGGCAAAATCACGCTGGATATTCCAATTCAGGCAACACTGCCAGCGCCCGGTCAAACCGCTATCTACTTCTTTGATGCCTCTGAGGGCGATACGATCAGCACCGAACTCCAGGTCAGCGGGCGTCCGGCGAAGTCGAAAGTGTTGAATGCAAAGGGAGAAGAAATCAGTCCCGACGCACGCAGCGAAAAGAATAACGCGACCCGCAGCATCTATACGCTGCATGGCAGTGGACCCTATACGCTTGAGTTCGATGCCGATGGGCAGTATAAAGTGGCTGTTGCGGCGGGCAATATCCTGCGGGCATATAAAGGCGTGGTGCGTTTCGGCAACACAATCACCGATCAACTCAAAGCGCCCGCCGAGATCGCCATCTATACCATAGATGCAGTTTCGGGGCAGACGATCAGCATTCGCGTACAGGATAACAATCAACCGATTGACAGTCAACTTCGGGATGCTAACGGCGCACGCCTCCAGCCAACCGGGAAAACCAACGCCAACGGCTCAACCTATAGTGTTTACACGCTGTCCGGGAAAGCTCCCTATACTGTGACCTTCCTGCCCGGCGGACGTTACAGCATTACGCTGACTGCCGGAACAGTGTTCGATACGGTGCGTGGCGTCATCCCGTTTGGGCAGACCGTTTCCTATACCATCCAGCCGCCAGCACAAACTGTCACCTATACCGTTGACACCGAACCCGGTCAAATCATCAGCGCAAAAATCGAGCGCGGAAGCCAGAACAACAACACGGCAGTGGTGGCAACTTTGCGCGACAAGGACGGAAAGGAAATCGCGGCGAAAACGCGAATCGTGGATGGACGCGGCACAATCATCTATGTCTATGAACTGACTGGTAACGGGCCGTACACGTTCACGTTTGCGCCAACAACGCAATACTCTCTGACGTTCACGCGCGGCGACGCAAGCATCGCACGGTTTACCATCTTCCCAACGCTGACGCCTACGTATACCCCAGCGCCATCGGGTAAATAACCCTTTTCAAATCCCGGATATGAAATCCTTCCATATCCGGGCTGGCAACAGCGAGAGGAGATTATTTCTCATTCTCGCTGTCGTTTTTGCTACGGATAATCCGCACGACGCGATCCAGTCCGGCGTCATCCTGCAATAACTGTATATCGTCATTCGGGAAAGCGGCTTTTGCCAGATCGGTAACTGCCTTCCCCTGATCCGCTCCGTGTTCGAGCAGCATCAGACCGGGACGCCGTAGCCGCGCCGGGGCTTGTTCCAGCAATTTTCGGATTAAATCAAGACCGTCTGCGCCACCATCCAGCGCGACATTCGGCTCAAACTTTGCCACTTCCAGAATATTCATTTCGGCAGATGCGATATAGGGCAAATTCGAGGCGATAATATCGAATTGTCCTGTGAACGGCGCAAGTAAATCTGCTTGAATAAAAGCGATGTTATTCAGCCCTTCGCCATTCGCCTGGGCAATCGTCAGCGCGGCGTGCGAAACATCGGTAGCAATCACTTGTGCTTCAGGCAGTTTGGCGGCGAGGGTTACGCCAATCACGCCCGAACCCGTCCCAACATCGATCACGCGGAGATATTCGCGCCCCCTTGCCCACCTGAGTGCCTCCTCAACAACCAGTTCCGTCTCCGGGCGCGGGATCAACACGTGCGGCGATACGCGAAACACCCGATCATAGAAGGGACGCGAACCGAGCAGATAGGCAACAGGCATCCCCTTTTGGCGCAATTGAATCATCCCTGCGAAGGTGCGTGCCTGTACGCTGGTAAGCGCGCGTTCGGGATAGCCTAGAACAACCTCGCGTGTGATGTTCAGCACATGCGCGAGGAGTAGCGTCGCATCGAGGCGGGGCATCCCGGAAACGCCCATCAGCGCCCCGGTTGCCCACCTTGATGCCTCGCCGATGGTTTGCGGGAGCGCGTCGGGATTATTCGTCATCGCTGCTGCCCGAACCAAGCTGTCCGGCGCGATCCTGAATCGTTAGTTCGTCGATGAAGTTATCAATATCGCCCATCATCACAGCGGGCAGGTTATAGGTTGTCATGCCGATGCGATGATCGGTAACGCGGTTTTGCGGGTAATTATAGGTGCGGATTTTCTCGCTGCGTTCGCCCGTGCCGACCTGGTTGCGTCGGGCGGCATCCTGTTCCGATTGAATCTTTTCCTGTTCCATCTCGTACAGGCGCGCGCGCAGGATGTTCATTGCCTTGATTTTGTTCTGTAGCTGCTTGCGTTCGTCCTGCACCGCGACGACAAGCCCGGTGGGAAGGTGTGTGATGCGTACCGCCGAATCAGTGGTATTGACCGACTGACCGCCCGCGCCCTGTGAGCGATACACATCGATCTTCAAATCTTTTTCATTGATTTCGATATCCACATCATCCACTTCCGCTAGTACCGCCACTGTGACCGTACTGGTATGGATGCGCCCGGCAGATTCCGTCGTCGGCACGCGCTGGACACGATGCACGCCGCTCTCATATTTCAGGCGAGAGAATGCACCATGTCCCTTGATTTCAAAGATAACTTCCTTGAAACCGCCGATGCCGCTTTCGCTGCTGGACATGACTTCAGTTTTCCACTTGCGATCCTGTGCGTATCGCAGATACATTTCAAGCAGGTCAGCCGCGAACAAACCAGCTTCATCACCACCCGCGCCCGCCCGAATTTCCACAAAGACGTTCTTGTCGTCGCGCGGGTCTTTGGGGATCAACATTTGGGTAAGTTCGGTTTCCAATGCTTCGATTTGAGTTTGGAGTCCCGTTGCCTCCTCTTCTGCCATCGCGCGCAGATCAGGGTCACTTTCCGCATCGATCATTTCCTTTGCGCCCGCCAGATCGTCGGAGAGTTTCCGATATTTATCATAGGCTTGCACGGTGGGTTCGATCTTCGAGCGTTCCTGTGCCAGTTCTGTGATCTTGTTATAGTCGCCGCTGAGTAGTTCGGGATCGCCCATTTGGCGTTCGAGTTCGTTGTAGCGGTTTTTGATCGAATCGAGTTTTTCAAACATGGATATATCTCCTCTTGAAATTATTGCGAATCCCGGCGCTAAAGAACCGGGCTATGATCGAGAACCAGGCTATGAGCGTTGTCAGTTTGATTAATCTATTTCCCTTGGAAAATCATTGATTTTATAGGTCAATCTGATCATCATCCTTCGCAGCCTTTTCCTTGTTTATAGCCCGGTGCTTCAGCGCCGGGACACACGCATCAAATACACAAAACGAAAAAGGGGCGAGAAACCTTTCCCGCCCATCGAAAATCACTATTGAATTGTAGCGCAGCTAAACTTGCGGCGAGAGGTTCACCACCGTCACGCCGTCGCCGCCTTCCTTCTCATTGCCGGATTCATAATGGCTGACCAATGGATGAGCGTGCAGCGCATCGCGGATCGCCTTACGCATCGCGCCTGTACCCTTACCGTGAATGATGCGCACGAAGGGCAGGCCGGAAAGATACGCCGCATCCAGATAGTTTTCCAACTGTTCCAGTCCGGCATCGACGCGCAGCCCGCGCAAATCCAGTTCCAGACCGGGAGACGCACCACGTGATCTGTTCGTGGAGGCTGCCTCTGCCACCGTTTGGGCTTTGTTTGGCGCGGCGGCGACATTGCTCACATCACGCGAACCACGCCGACGGGTAACGCTTTCGGACTTGATCCGCTTGGCGATTTCGTCCAGCTTGGCGCGAACCCGCAGGCGTCCAATCGCAATCTCAGCATCGTGATCGGTCAGTTCGGTGATTTCGCCTTCGGCCTTGAGCGGGGCAACATACACGGTTTCGCCGAGTTTATAGGTTGGGCGATCATCTTCCGGCAGAGTGATCACAGGCGAGAGCGGACGCGCCATGTTTTCCTTGACGTTGCCGATGCTCATTTCTACCTGCTTGATCGCCTCAAGCGGCTGTCCGGCAGCACGCAACGCCGATTTCATATGGCGAATTTCAGTTTGCAGTTCGGCAATTTCGCGGTCTGCGAGTCGTCGCGCTTCCGTGATGATGTCCTTGCGTTCCGCTTCGATGTCATCTCGTTTGGTACGCAGGTCGCGCTCAATCTGTTCTGCCTTGTGTTGTGCGATCAACGCGGCATCGCGGGATTTGCGGGTTTCTTCGCGGGTGCGTGCCAATTCATCCAGCAGGTTCCCCGCGACAGCTTCCTCTGTGCCAACCATCGTGCGCGCGTCGGCTACGATGTCTCCTGGCAAGCCAAGTCGCGTTGCAATCGAGAGCGCGTTGGAGCGCCCCGGAATACCAATGATCAGCCGATACGTTGGCGCGAGGGTTTGCAGATCAAATTCCACACTTGCCGCGCGTACTCCCTTGCGTTCATGGCTATAGGCGCGCAGTTCGGGGTGGTGGCTGGTGATGAACGTCGTCACGCCCTTTGCCAGCAGATAGTTCAGGATGGCGCGGGCGAGCGCTGCGCCTTCTGCCGGGTCTGTCCCTGCGCCGAGTTCATCCAGAATCACCAGACAATGATCATCGGATTCTTCCAGAATGCGGATCGTATTGGTTATATGTGAAGAGAATGTCGAAAGCGATTGCTCAATGCTCTGTTCATCGCCAATATCCGCAAAGATGTCACGGAATACGCTTAGTTCCGCACCGGGTTCTGCCGGGACGTGCAGGCCGCATTGCGCCATCAGCGCCAGCAAACCGACAGTTTTCAGCGTTACCGTCTTACCCCCCGTGTTTGGCCCGCTGATGACCAGCATATAGGTATCTTCATCAATGGTGACATCAATTGGGACAACTTTTAGCGAGCGCAAAAGGGGGTGGCGTGCCTGTTCCAGATAGACCCGGCTGCCAGGATGCTTATAGTTATCATCGCGCTTGCGGAACGGAAGCAACTTTGGCTCGGTAGCGCGGATGGATTCCGCATAACGCGCCTTCGCAAAAATCAGGTCGAGATAACCGAGCGTCTCCACCGTATAGATGATCGTCTCTGCTTCATTGCCGATTGTTACGGTGATCGCTTCCAGAATCTTGCGAATTTCGTCTTCTTCCTGCAATTGCAGTTCGCGCCATGCGTTGTTGAGTTCAACGGTTGCCAGCGGCTCGATGAAGATGGTTGCACCGGAAGAGGACTGATCATGCACCACGCCGGGGATACGTCCGCGCGCTTCGGCACGCAGCGGAATCACATAGCGCCCGTTGCGCGTGGTGATCAGGCTTTCCTGTAGAAATCGCTGGTTATTCTGGTTACCGATGATGGAGTTCAAACGAGTCTGGAGGCGGTCAAAGGCGATACGGAGATCACGGCGGATTACGGCGAGTTTCGGGCTGGCACTGTCGAGGATGTTCCCGTTATCGTCGATGATCGCGCTGATTTCGCCCTGAATATGCGCGCATTCCTCAAGGCGGGAAGCAATATCGCTTAATCGGGGAAACTGCCCCGTGAGTCGCGTTAGCTGCCGCTTGAGATTGCTGGCGCGGCGTAATGTCCCGCGTATATCCAGCAAGATTTGCGGTTCGATCATCATACCACGTGTGGCCTGCATGACCGGACCGCGAACATCACGCGCACCGCCCATACTGATTTCGGATTTCATCTCGATCAGTTTGCGTGCTTCGGTGGTTTCCGTTTGCCAGTCCTGCGCCTGTTCGAGATCATCTGTCGGCGCGAGAGACGCGGCAAGCTCTGCCCCCAGACTAAAACTGGTGAAGCGTGCCAATTGATCGAGGATTTTAGGAAGCTCAAGGATTTGAGCGGATTTTGCGTTCATGATTACCAAAAATTTCTGCCGGGTAATTATTACTAGAGATTTTTAAAATTGTCAACGGCTCACAAAGGATTATTTCCTGAATTTTCATCCTTTTTTATATTGTATCAGCAATCGCCATGCTCTGATGGAAAGAAATTTGTTTGAGATATGCTGCGCTTGATTGCACTCACGGCTCCGATTTGATAAATCCAGGCGATTCTTTCATTCCTCGTCTTGCTTCTTTTTTCATCCGATCAGCCCGATCTATAGTATTCGTTGAAAACTTCCGGCTACTGGCTTAAAATGTTGGAATTATGCCAACACCTTTTATGCACATGGCCTTCGCGCAGCGGGTCATCAATGATTCTGTGCTTGCGCTACATCGTGAGTTAATTCTAAATCATTGGGGCGCGTTCCTGCTCGGTAACATCGCCCCGGATGCGCGTGTCTCTTCTGGCATTCGGCGCGCAGATACGCACTTCTTCGAGTATGGGCCAGAAATCAACCCATCTGCGCTGTCGGCAATGTTGGAAACCTTCCCGGCGTTGCAGCGCAGCACAGTAACCCAGGATGATCAGGTTGCCTTTGTTGCCGGATATGCGGCACATCTGGCAATGGATGAAGTCTGGTGTACCGATATTCTCTATCCTTATTTTACGAAACTCTGGGACGGGAATTTCAGCAGCTTCACGATGCTGCATATCTGTCTCGGCTGGCTGGATGCGCGGGATCGGGCGGTCTTGCCAGAAAGCCAATATCCAGCCCTGGCGAATGCGATGCCGAATGGCTGGTTGCCATTCATCCCGGACGTGTCGCTGGTGGAGTGGCGGGACATCGTAGCCAGCCAGATCGCGCCGGGAGCGAGAAGCAAGACGCTGGAAATTCTCGGTCAGCGTGTGAAGATGAACGAAGCCGAAATGCAGGAATTTATCGACTCCGAAAAAGCGATGAATGATTATCTATGGCACAACATCCCGCACGATGTCATCGTAGCCAATGATCAGCGCATGTATGAGAAGGCACGCACCAATATTCTGAACTATCTATCACCATCCTCCTGATAGGAGCGTGGGATTTCGTAAGGGAAGCGGTTTAAACAAGAGTCATTATGCGGTGAGGAAAATATCAGCTTGACTCATAATGACACTGAATTACCAACAAAGGATTGATTGAAAATATGCACATCCTCGTTACCGGTGGCGCTGGCTATATCGGTTCGACAACGGCTGCTCTGTTCATGGAAGCAGGTCACAAAGTCACGATCATCGACAATCTGTATCGCGGACATCGGGAAGCGATTCCCCCCGGCGCGGCGTTCGTACAGGGCGATATTGCAGATCGCGGCACGCTGGATACGCTCTTTCAAATGGGCAAATTCGATGCAGTCGCGCATTTTGCCGCGCTGATTGAAGCGGGCGAAAGCATGGAAAAGCCCGGTATGTATTTCCGCAACAATGTCGCGTTCTCGCTCAACCTGCTGGAAACGATGCTGGCGCATAACGTCAAGCGGCTGGTGTTTTCGTCTACAGCGGCGGTCTATGCCAGCCAGAAACATACCCTTTCCGAAGATGATCCCTATGGCCCATCGAACGTATATGGCGAAACCAAGCTGATGATCGAAAATATGATCCGCTGGTTTCACAAGCAAAACGGGCTGCAATATGCCATTCTGCGCTATTTCAATGCGTGCGGCGCGGTACTGGATAAGAACGGCAAGGCAATTCGCGGCGAAGCGCACACCCCGGAAACGCATCTGATCCCGTTGACGCTGCAAGTACCACTTGGCAAGCGCGAGGCAATTTCGATCTTCGGAACGGATTACGAAACCGCCGACGGAACTTGTATCCGTGATTATGTTCACATTCTGGATTTGGGGCAGGCGCATGTACTGGCACTCAATGCGATGGATGATCGCGGCGCGATGACCTATAACCTGGGAAATGGGCGGGGGTACAGCGTGCGCGAAGTGATCGATGTGGCGCGCAAGGTAACAGGCGTCAACTTCAAGGTGATCGAAGCGCCGCGCCGTCCCGGTGATGGTGCGATGCTGGTTGCCAGCGCCGAACAGGTCAATCATGATCTCGGCTGGACGCCCAAATATCCCGATCTGGAAACGATCATCAGCAGCGCGTGGGAGTGGCACAAGAGCCACCCGAACGGATATAAGACCTGATGCACGTCGCCATTAACGGTTGGTTCTGGGAGCAGATATATACGGGCAGCGGGCAGTACACCCGGCAACTCGTCGCTGCACTCCGCAAGGTTGATCCTGGCCTGAAAATCTCGCTCATTATCCCTGCCAATATACAACCAACCGATGTTCCCGCCGGGGTCGATGTGGTCCCGGTCAAACTGGCAATTGGCGGCAAACCGGGCAAAATCTGGTTCGAGCAGCAGGGCTATACCAATGCCGTGCAGAAAAGTGGCGCGACGCTCTCCCACGTACCCTATTGGGGATCACCGCTGAGTTCGCCCAACGCGCGGCTGATCATCACCATTCATGATGTGATCCCGCTGGCGATTCCGCTCTATCAGGGGGGAATCGGCGGGCGTTTATACACAAGCATGGTGACAGCAGGCGCACGCGGAGCAGCGCATATCATCACCGATTCGGAGTTCAGCAAAGAGGAGATCGTCGCACGCATCAAAGGGATTGCGCCAGAGATAGTGACATCGATCCCGCTGGCAGCCGCACCGGAATTTCATCCACGCATGGGTAAGGAACGCGATGAGCAGATTCGTCAGAAATATGATCTGCCTGATGATTATGCGCTCTACCTCGGCGGCTTCGACGCGCGTAAAAACCTGTTGGCGCTGATCGCGGCATGGACGTATGTCAAAACGGCGGTTGGTACAGATTACACACTGATACTCGCGGGTAAACCGCCAGCCAACTGGGGTACAGCACGCTTCCCGGATATTCCCGTCGAAATCAAAAAGCTGGAACTGGAAGACGTGATCAGGTTCATTGGACCGGTGGCAGAAGCGGATAAACCTGGACTGTATCGGATGGCGCGTACTTCCATCTTTCCATCGATCTATGAAGGGTTCGGTTTGCCGCCGCTGGAATCTATGGCGTGCGGGACGCCTGTTGTTGGCGCAGATGCAACGTGCATTCCCGAAGTGACAGGGGATGCAGGCTATCTTGTGAACCCGATGGATTCACGCCTGCTCGGTGGGGCGATCACCGGGATGCTCGTCAAAGACGAATTGCACGCGCGTCTTGGCAATCTTGGGCTGGCGCGTGCGACAAATTTCAGTTGGATTAAAACGGCAACAGCGACCCTCGAAGTCTATCAAAAAGTTATGGCGCTATAGTCTGTACGATAACTTCATATGAGGCGCTATAAGCAATGTCGGCTATTCAAGCAAAAGCAGAAATGACGGAAACTATCGCGGAACTGGCGGATGGCTTCCGCCAGCGTGCAGAAGCGCACGATGCCGCCGGGACATTCCCTTATGAAAATTTTGAAGAGTTACGCGCGGTTGGCTATCCATCGCTCACAGTCCCGGAACGCTTTGGCGGGATGGGTGCGGGGATGCTCGATGCAGTGAAGATGCAGGAACAACTCGGCATGGGCGACGGCAGCACTGCGCTGGCGATGACCATGCACGTCCAGACCATCGGTGCGGGTGCATCGGGCGAACGCTGGAACCCTGAATTGTTTGCGTCGCTCTGTACCGAAGTGGTCGAACGCGGGGTTTTGGTCAATTCCTGCGCGACGGAACCGGAAATGGGCAGCCCTTCGCGCGGTGGCAAACCCGCAACCATCGCCACCCGCGTCGATGGGGGATGGTGCATCAATGGACGCAAGACGTTCGCATCTATGTCGCCTGTGCTGGACTATTTCATCATTCCCGCTACGCTGGAAGGGCAGGATATAGTTGCACGTTTTCTAGTCCCACGCGGCAAGGGTGTCGAAATCCGCGAGACATGGGATTCTGTCGGGATGCGCTCCACTGGCAGCCACGACTTGATCCTCTCCGACGCTTTTGTATCAGATTCAGCGATCATTTCTCAAGCGCCCGCCGGATCGCCTGACCCCAACAAAATCACACTCAATGCGTGGTTTACGCTGACAGTGAGCGCTGTCTATCTCGGCATCGCGTCCGCAGCACAGCAAACCGCGCTGGATTTCGCCCAGACGCGCATTCCAAGCGGATTGGGGCGTCCGATTGCGACGCTCGAAGGGATTCAGCGCCGTGTTGGGGAATCCGAACTGACCTTGCAGGGCGCGCGTGCCATCCTCTATCACACAGCGGAAACATGGGATCGCAATCCTGACAAGCGCGGCGAACTCGGTGCAGCGGTCATGATCGCCAAACTGACGGTTACAAATGCCGCAATCAAGGTGGTGGATGATGCCATGCGGGTTGTTGGTGGTCTGAGTATGACGCATCAGACGCCATTGGAGCGCTATTATCGGGACGTGAAAGCGGGATTGTTTCACCCGCCCTTCGATGATAATGCACTACCGTTGTTGGGGCGTGTTGCGCTACAGCGCGGCAGAACGAACAGCTAGCTACAATACGCCGATACTGCTGCCCCATCGTTCCCGTTTCGGAAAGCGTTGCAGGCCAATTCCTTTGTATTCTGATACAACCCCATGCCGCGTTGGAACATCAATTTATATACCCGAATTGCCTGAGCAAGGTTGTTCGCATCGGCGTAGCCCTGTGCAGAAAGGTACAACGTGGCGGCGTCAACCGTAAAAGCCCAGTCCTTGCGCTCGAATCTGCATTGCATCAACAAACCATTATTGATCACAATGACCATTTCGCTCAGGCGGCGTTCGAGGTCGTAGGTGCGCCCAAGCGTTTCATAAACTTTGCAAAGTTGTGTCTCGACGGTACGTTGCTGGAAAGTTTTATCCTGGGAGCGAACGGCTTCCAGCATTTCGCGCGCATTTTCCAGATTTTCCGTTTTGCCCAGATCGATTTCAGCTTTGGCTTTATCTATGAGTGTTTGCAATGGATTCACAACAGGTGCGGGCGTCGCCGTGATGATGTTAGGAACAGGGCTGTTCTGCGCAGGCTGAACCGCTGTTGTTGCCTGTGGTACTGTTTGTGTGGGGATGATTGTCATCGGGAGTGGAGTAACAGCAAGCGCAGTTCCCGCCTGACTGACGCAATTTTGCATTGACGCATCGCCGGGCGTAAGTGTCTGGAGATACTGGCAGCGGGCTAACACAATTTCCCAGTTCCCATTTTGTTGATCGGAGACAATTGCAGCTTTTTGCGTACTCAGGACAGCAACGCGCGTATTTGCGGCAAAGGTAGATTTGATATTCACGCCATCCCGATAGCCCGCCAAGCCCGCCAGCGCAACAATCGCCACAAACATCAGGAATGCCCCACCGAGTATCGCCACGAAAAATAATGAATTGCGGCAACCGCCCTGCTTTTCATCATAATCGTTATAGCTATCGTATACCGTATCCGGTACTTTGCGCTTGATGACAGGGCGATCCGGGCGCAGTCCAACAGGCGGGCGCGGTTTGGTATCATCCGCCGATACAGGCGGTTCATTACTCAACATCCAAAATTTATCCTGAGCAATCAATCCTCATCGGGCGATTGTATCACCTGCGCGGTGAACACATTCCGACGCCTTGCTGACAGTCTGCCCACTCATTTTATGGGAATCACCTTGAAATTTGTGATTGCAGCGGGCGTTTCAGATGCCCCGAAATATAGCCGGATTTCATATTCGCCGGACTGGAAACCACTCTCAGCAGCAAAGAAGAAATAGGCAGTTCCGTTGATCGCAGTTCCCCATTGCCGTTCAAACCGATTGATGATCGTACCGTCCTGTGAGAGCGTCCCGCGCCAGAGCATCCCCGGCCCCATGCTGGAATAGGTTACGAAATAATAGATGCGGTTGAATCCGGCAGGAAAGGAGGTATTTGCCTTGATCGGGCTGGAATCGCCCGAAACCTGTGTATCCAGTGCCGTGATCATCAGGCGCGCGTTGGAAGGGGGCGTCACGCTGGATTGCACCATCGACAGGCGTATTTCCGGTGTCGGCGTGAAGGTTGGCGATGGGGTTTCGGTGTCCGTCGGCGGCGCAATTGTTGCCGTTTCGGTTGGTGCGATAGTCGCGGCTGGATCAAGTGTTGGCGTATGCGTTGGAGGAAGTGTATGTGTTGGGGTCAGGGTCGCGGTTTCAGTGGGCAGGTCTGTCGCCAGCGGTGCGTTGGTGGGGATGATGATCGTCGCGCTGGGGGTAATGGTTGGCGTCGCTGAATACTCTGGCGTTGGCGTTTCGGTTGGATCAATGAAAACTACCGCTGTTGGCGTCTCGTTGCGCTTGAGTACCAACCCGACAACGACATTGCTTCCGCAGACCAGCGCGGACATGAACATGGTGAACAGCCCGATCATCAGGAGGCGTCCACCGCGCTGGATAGTCGCGCGTCGGAACATCCATGTCGTGTCACGGCGTCCCCGGCGCAGCGTTAACATAGCGATCAGTACCGTCAACACGGCAACCGTGAACAACCCCACCGCAGCGTATGGGGTGACTCGCATAAATTCCTGTACATTCATAACGGTGGATTATAACGCGCTTCGAGATTTGCTTTCCAGAAATGTTAAGAGATGATCAAAGTTTTGAGACTCAGGCTATAATCGCCTGCCATAGTTTATAAACATTTAAAGGTTCGCTATGGCAACTCCTGCTGTATCGCCGGGTGCGGCGGTCTCTCCTCCTCGATTTCGGATTAATGTACGCGGTATGCTTGTCCCGGCGCTGGCAATTTTCACCGCGATCCTGATCGGCTCTGTCCTGATTTTGCTGGCAGGGCTTGATCCATTGAAAGCCTATGGGGGGCTGTTACAGGGTGCGCTCGGCACAGACGCTGGCATTGTCCGCACACTGGTGAAGATGACACCGCTACTCTTTGCGGGGCTTTCGGTAGCGTTTGCCTTCAAAGGTGGGCTGTTCAACATTGGCGCACAGGGTCAACTTGTCATGGGGTCGCTCCTTGCGGCATGGGTGGGGTTTGCTATTCCGGGTCTGCCGCCTGTCGTCCATGTGATTCTGGCAATACTGGCGGGGATGATCGGCGGAGCGCTCTGGGGCGCGATTCCTGGCCTGCTCAAAGCCTATCGCGGTGCGCATGAAGTCATCGTGACGATCATGCTGAATTATATTGCCTCCCTGCTCCTGGAATGGCTGGTTTCGCCCGTGCGTGCCAGCGCTCCTCCCGGCCCATTAGCCGCCTGTCGAGAGATTGGCAAGTGTGCGCAGGGCAAAACGCCCGATATTCTCCCCAGCGCCCATCTGCCCGCCCTGTATGTTCCGGCAGGTGGCGACACCGAAGTTTTGCATATTGGCGTATTTCTGGCGATTTTTACAGCGATTATTCTTTTTATTGTGATTTACCGGACAACGTTTGGTTTTGAGTTGCGCATGGTCGGTCTGAATCCCAGTGCGGCGAAATATTCCGGTGTGAATGTCAGCCGAATGACCGTCCTCACGATGATGATTGCAGGCGCTCTGGCAGGGCTGGCCGGGGCAATACAAACCCTCGGTGTGAATTATCGCTTCGAGGTGAATCAGAGCCTTTCCCTAGGCTTTGATAGTATCGCGGTGGCGCTGCTGGCAGCGAATAATCCGCTGGCGATTATCCCATCGGCGTTGCTTTTCGGCGGGATGAGTGCAGGCGGAACGAATATGCAATCGCTCTCGCGCGTCCCGTCAGATTTGATTCAGGTTGTACAGGCATTGATCCTGATTTTTGTCGCAGCGGATCAGATTATTCGCAATCTCTATCGTCTCAAGAGCGGAAAAGGTTCGGAGCGTGTCAAGTTGAGTACCGGATGGGGGCAACGTTAAAACATGGACGGCACAACATTCGATTGGGCGCAGGCGATTGCGGTTCTGCTTGCGCCCGCAGGCATCGTTGCCCTGATTAACGCGATGCTGCGTAACGCAGTTCCCATTGCGCTCGGCGCACTCAGCGGCATTGTTTCAGAACGTTCCGGGATCGTGAACATCGGTATCGAAGGGATGATGCTGGCAGGCGCATTTACCGGATTTATGGCGAACGTTTATCTGAGCGCGCCGGGAGCATTGAATGATCCAGGTCAGCAGGCACTGCGCCTGATCCTGTGTACGCTGGTTGCTGTCTTTACAGGCGGCATGATGGCGATGCTGCACGGCTTGCTCTCCATTCGCTACAAGGTCGATCAGGTTATCAGCGGTACAGTGATCAACATTCTCGCGGCAGGCATCACAGGTTATCTTTATGTACAGGGTACAAGTACACGCGGCGGTTATCCGCCAGCCGTCCTCAACCCCTTTACTGAAGCCAACTGGTTTTTGTATTACATTGGCGAAGTTGTCTTCAAAAAAGATGTCTTGACCTATGCCACGATTTTGCTTGTGCCATTGATGGGAATTTTCCTGTTCCGCACGACATGGGGATTGCGTACCCGTGCCATCGGCGAGAAGCCGCGTGCGGCGGATACGCTTGGCGTGAACGTGCATCGCAGTCAGTTTGCGAACCTGTTCCTGAGCGGGATGCTGGCAGGGTTAGCCGGTGCGACGCTTACGCTGGGGCAGGGCGTCAGCTTTGAACGCGGCATGTCAAACGGGCGCGGCTTTATTGCACTGGCAATGATGATTTTCGGGGCGTGGCGGCCTTCGTTTGCGTTTATCGGTGCACTGTTGGTTGGCTTCCTGACCGCTTTGCAAGGGCAGTTACAGTTCGCCGGGTTTGATCGGGTCGTTCCCCATCAGATCATTGCTACCTTGCCCTATCTGATGACGTTGATCGTGCTGGCCGGTTTTGGCGTTCGGGCGCGTCCGCCTGCCAGCGTCGGCGAGGCTTATGAAGTCGGATAACTTCTTGCGGGCAAACACCTGATTATCTGGAAAGGCGGTTCATTGAGCCGCCTTTTTGTTTGGCTAATTCCATTCAGCCGTAATGGTTGTGTATTGATGTTCCCATTTGCTGGTGCAATGAACACGATAGGCAGCAAACCCATATTCAAAATTGGCTCTGGATTCCGCGTCCTTGAAAATGATGTCATCATCTTCGCGGCAGCCGAACTCTACAGAAGTGTCGATGGAATAGGGGAACAGGAAATATCCCGTATATAGCTTGTCGTCACTATCAAACGCACTGTATAGCCCATTAAAATAGGCTTTCAAAAGGGAATTTCCGAGATCGCTTGCGGCTTTAACATCCAGCCCAACTTTGGGATCAGGGATCACTCCATTTACCTTATAGCTGAAATTAAAGAGATAGTCGCGGCAGGACTGATTTTTGCAGATGCTGTTGTAGTCCTGATCAACAGCAGCGGCTTTGATTGGTTTGGCAAGGCTGTCTTGATCCTTGATTTCCAGATACACCTGTACATGCCCGTTTGACCGTATTGTGCCGCAGGGCGTTTGATTGATAGTGACCTTGCCGTTTGTCAGATTCTTGGTCAATCGTCCTGTGGAAAAGTTGCAGACATGGTACTTCCCCTGTCCATCCTGCCATGTGAAATTACCAACGATGTACAGTTCATCCCCAAAAAAATCGTTCGAGTCAAAAACTTTCATGCTGTTGATCGTCAGGCTGAACTTTTTGGAAATGTCCACAACCGGGATGGGTGTTCGGGTTGGCGTCAACGTGATGACAGGCTTTGATGATGAGTGTTGCACCGCAGGCGACAGGTAGTCGGAGTATAGCCGCCGGGATTCGTACTGCACAAGGAGCAGTGGAACCCATTTGAAAGTCTCGTCGGGGAAATAGGCTGCAGGCAGCGTCAGCTTAAAATCTTTATACGTGGCATTATCGTTAGGCGGTGTCACGACTGTTCGGGTGTGAAGAATGTCAGTTTTCGGTTTTCCATCTGCCCCTTTGATGGTGGTCACAATGGGGAGTTTGGTTGACGCATAGGCCGCCGAAACATCTACTATCAAACTCTTCTTTGCATAGCCGCTTGCGACCATATCAAATTCGAGTGTGAAATCTCCTTGTTTGGGACTATTCAGACGATATTCAACGTTCGTGAGGATGACTCCGGTTTTAGCAGCGGCAATAGTAGCAGTGGCACGGAACGGCGTGAGGAAGAGGACAAGCGCAATCAAAATGCGAGAGAAAAGGGTTAACATTGATTCGCCTCCGGTATAGCATGGGACGAAGACCCGCTTTTATCATATATCGCTTCTTACATTCCGTAAAATAACAAAATCCTATCTATCTCCCTGCTTTTGCAAAATCCGCCTTGACAAATTTTCTGAATGGTCTTATTCTTTTTGATAAACCGCTTTATCTAACCAGCGATTTCTTTTTGGGAATTTGATAAACCGCTTTATCTAACTTAAATCTGGAGGCAGTGGTGAGATTTTTCCGATTGGTGACAATTATTCTTTTGGCGACGGTGTTTCTGACAACACATACAGAGGCACAGGCGCAGGTCATGGGAACGAATTTCCCGATTTTTACGAATCAGACCCGTCTTATTCCAAACCCGATTTACAACCCGACGGGCGAACTTATATTTCCGAGCATCATCCGCGCTGCCGATTATTTCAGCAACCCGCTCGGAACCTATTATATATACTATGCCCCTCATGACCCCCCCGGTGGCATCAGTTTTGCATACTCCAATTCGCTGGATGGACCCTGGACGGAATATGCTTCCAATCCGATCATTTCCAACAACTGGCCTCCCAACTACAGCAACGTCTCACACATATCGTCCCCGGATGCGATCTGGATACCGGAAGTTTCGCGGCTGTATCTGTATTTTCATGGCGAAAATACCGTCTCGCGTGTGGCATGGTCTACCGACGGCATCAATTTCAACTACGATAAAGTTGTCCTGAGCGTCTCCGATTTCAACAACATCAGCGAAGCATCGTATATGCGGGTGTTTCGGCATACCATCGCCGGGAAGAACAATATCTACACCGCGTTCATCATGGGGAATAATGCAGGTACACGGCGCATTTATCTGGCATGGTCGAATGACGGGCGTTTCTGGTCAACACAGCGTGATCCGTTCATCTCGCCGAATGCCGAAGAAGGGACACAGCTTTCGGGCGCAAACCTGTTCCTATGGAAAAATAAAATCTATGCCGTCTATCATTCCAGCAGCGGAACGAGCGATAACACCGGAGATATGTACGCTTCCGAACTCAGCGCGGATTTCAGCACGGTAACGCATATCGGCATATTTTATCGCTCCAAACTCACCTCGCCGGATGACAAGAAAACCAGTTCCCCGGATTTCATCACTGCTAACAATACGCTGTATATGTTTTATGGTACGGGACCACGCCTGGATACAAAGCGCGCCTCGGCAAAGTCGAACCTGACAACGCCGCCAGCATGGGAACTTATTCTGGATAACACCAGTGCCAGCGGCATTACCGTTACCGGAACGTGGACAGCTTCCACCGGAGCAGGTGGATACTACGGCTCGAACTATCTGCATGATGGCAACGCCAACAAGGGGAGCAGCCGTGTCACCTATACGCCCGATTTGCCGACAACCGGGAGTTATACCGTCTATGCGCGCTGGTCGGCACATTCCAATCGGGCAACCAACGCTCCCATTGTGATCAATCATGCTAGCGGCGCGACTACCGTCACGGTCAACCAGCAGACAAACGGCGGAACATGGGTATCGCTCGGAACGTTTACGCTCAAGGGTGGCGTTATGAGCAGCGTCGTGATCAAAAATGACGCAACCAATGGGTATGTTGTCGCAGACGCGGTACGCTTTGTGAAGAACAACTAGCGCACTGCAAAAGGATAATTATGACCACCCGACCAAAGAACCGACCCAAACTGGCTGATGTCGCCAAACTCGCCCGGACTTCGGAAGCGGCGGTGTCCGTTGTGTTGAACGGAAGAGTTGGTGAAAGCGCCCGCGTGAGCGAGGAAACGCAGGCGCGCATTTGGGACGCGGTGCGCCAGCTTGGATACACCGCGAACCCGGTGGCGCGCAGTCTGGCGGGGGGACGGAATCGGATTATTGGTGTGTTCACCTTTGAACCGACTTTTCCGATGGGTGAGCATGATTTTTACTATCCATTCCTGATTGGGGTTGAAGCCGAAGCCGCTGCACAGGGCTATGACCTGCTCCTGTTTGCCAGTGCCAGCGGTGAAGCAGGCGGACGGCGCACCATCTACCGAAGCGGTGTTAATCGCTTGCAACTCGCGGATGGCGCGATTCTTCTGGGACGCCAGCCAGATCGCGGCGAACTCGGACAGCTTGCCACTGATGGTTTCCCATTCGTGTATATCGGACGACGTGACACGCCCAACGGAGCCGCAATCAGCTACTCCGCTGCCGATTATGCGGATGCTACCGCGCAAATCGTGCGCTATATGCAGGATCACGGGCATCGCAAGTTTATCTACTTGCGCGTCCATGATGATGTTGAGTCCTCGCTGGATCGTGAACGGGGCTATTTGCGCGCGATCCCGAACGGCATCATATGGCGGGGTCAGCCTTCAGAACTAACGGTTGAATCGTTGCATGATATGTTGCAGGCGGGTATCACCGCCGTCCTTGCAGAAAATGATGCCTTTGGCCTGGCCGTTCTGAATCTTGCCCATCAACTCGGTTTGAATTGCCCGGATGATTTTTCGCTAGGGGTGTTGGGTGATCCGATGCTCCCGATCCAGACCCTCCCCGACTGGACACGCTTCCGCATCCCGCGCGAGGCAATGGGGCGCGAGGCAGTGCGAATCCTGCTCACCGTGCTGGATAAACCAGATATTTCCCTACCCATTCAAGTGATGCTGCCGTGCATATTTGAGGCAGGATCAACCGTAGCTGCCCCACCGTTGGAAAAACACTGAAAAAGAGGAGTTTGAAAAATGTTCACCATGAAAAATCGTTCCTTATTGATAAAGCGCTTTATGGTGCTAATAGCCCTGATCGTTCTCACAATGGGCAACCTGCCTGCACGCGCACAGGACGCTGTAAAATTGCGCTTCACCGTCTGGATCGGCCCCGGTCCGTCGATGGATATGCTCAAGGGAATCGCCGCCGATTACACGAAGAATCACCCAAATGTGACCGTGCAGTTTGATACGATCCCATTCAACGACTACACCGCCAAACTGACCCTGCAACTCGCCGGCAGCAATCCCCCGGATGGCGGCTGGATTCTGGAAAATACTGCGCCACAGTTCATCGCCAGCGGCGTCCTGACCGACCTTGCACCGACGCTTTCCCCTGCCGATTACGAGTTTGGCGATTTTGAAAAGTCGGCGCTGGCGCTCTGGCAACAGGACGCAAAAACCTTCGCGTTGCCGTTCAGCACATCGCCGTTCCTGATCATCTATAACGCTGATGCGTTCAAGGCGGCAGGGTTGGCTTCGCCCAACGAACTCGCCGCGAAGGGCGAATGGACATGGCAAAAGCTGGCAGAATCTGCAAAGAAGATTGCGGAAACACAGAAAATCTATGGATTTGAAAGTGTCGACGCGAATGTCTATAAACCCGGTGGGTTCTGGACAACGTTGATCCCGATCATCCGTGCCTATGGCGGCGATGCGTGGGATGCAAAGAACACCTGCCAGTTGACCAGCACAGGCGCAGTCGATGCCGTGAAGCTGTATCACGGCATGGTCTATATTGACAACAGTGCTGTTCCTCCTGGCGAGAATGCCGATTTCTTCACAGGCAAGAGCGCCATGACCATCGGACAGATCAGCCGCCTGACCAAGCTGGATAACGCCAAATTCAAATGGGACATTGCGCCACTCCCGAAGGGATCAGCCGGGGAAGCCGCCACCACCGGACAAGCCGCACTCGCCGTGTTTGGCAACAGCAAGAATCAGAAAACTGCGCTGGATTTCCTCTCGTTCCTGACAAACAAGGATAACAGCGTCAAGATGGCGCAGTTCTTCCCGCCTGCCCGCAAAGCGGTTTTGTCGTCCGAAACATTCCTCAAGAGCAATCAGCGCCTGAAGCCGGAACAGATGCAGCTTGTGGTGGATGGAATCGCAAAAGGTCGCGTCCTGCCTGCACATCCGAATTTCAGCCAGATTAGCCTAGCCTCCAACGCCATCTTCGATGAACTCTGGAACGATAAGGCCGATGTTGGCGCGGTGCTGGATAAGGCGTGCAAGGCGATTCAGCCGTTGTTGACGCAATAAACTGTAACCGTATTAGACCCGGCGCTAAAGCACCGGGCTAAGATCAAGTGTTCAACTGTGATGGAGTAATGTTCGCTTGATCTATTCACGCATTACGGAAAACACATCGATCATAGATCAAGCGGATGCTGTGTTTTCACAATTCAGCTATTGCTTATAGCCCGGTGCTTTAGCGCCGGGAATACCGCCGAGAATTAATCAAGGAAGCCGATATGGCCGTTCTCTCGAACACTTCCAACAGTATCCCGCACGCACGCCGACCCGCCGCACCGCGCAATACACAAGCAATCCGCGATGCGCTCTGGGGCTATGCGTTCATCACACCGCAGATGCTCGGCTTCCTGCTCTTTGTGATTGGCCCGCTGGTCGCAGTATTTGTGTTCAGCACACAGGATCGCAACCTGTTGACCGGGATCGCCAAGCCCATCGACCTGCAAAACTACGTCAAAATTTTCATGACAGATACACTGTTCCAAAAAGCAGTGTTCAACTCCCTGACATTTACAGCACTGCTTGTCCCGTTGAATGTCCTGTTGGCGCTGTTCCTGGCAACACTGCTGGCTCAAAAGCTGGCGGGTGTGACTATCTTCCGGGTGCTGTTCTTTTCGCCTGTGGTGACTTCGGCAGTCGCCTGGGCAGTGGTCTGGAAGTTTATGCTACAAGGTGAACAGGGAACGCTGAATCAGGTGTTATCACTGGTTGGCGTCAAAGGGCCAAACTGGTTACGCGAACCTGCCTGGGCGATGATTTCTGTTGTCGTCACGCTGGTTCTGAAAAATGTTGGCCTGAATATGGTGATCCTGCTGGCGGCAATCACCAACTTGCCAGGTGAATATCGGGAAGCGGCGCAGGTGGATGGCGCGAATCGGATGCAGGTTTTCCGCAGCATCACGCTGCCGCTGTTGATGCCAACGCTGCTATTTGTGACCGTGATCACTGTGATTGGTTCGCTGCGTGTCTTTGACCATATCATGCTGATGACCGAAGGTGGCCCTGCGAATGCTACCTTTGTGCTGGTCTATTACGTCTACTACACCGCATTTCAGGGCTTCCAGATTGGCTATGCCAGCGCGCTTGCCGCGATCCTGTTCACTATTGCGTTGATACTCACACTTGTTCAATTTGCGCTTCGGGGGCGTACTCAATCATGACGACGCAAGCGATTCCCTCCGCATACTTCACCACAAAGCACGGCCAGCGAATGCTGCAACGACTGTCACGCGGTTCAACATATCTGCTGCTGGTATTGCTGGCGATCCCGTTTGTCTTCCCGTTCTGGTGGATGATCACGAGCGCATTCAAGGACGAAACGACTGTTTTTGAGTTCCCGCCACGTTTGTTTCCCGAAGTCTGGCATGTGGAAAACTTCGGGAATGTATTCAGTTATCAGCCGTTCGCGCAGCACTATTTCAACAGCCTGTATATTGCCATCCTTGTGACGTTCGGGACGCTGATCGTTGCCTCGCTCTCCGGTTATGCGTTCGCGCGCATCAAATTTCCGGGACGTGCAATCTTGTTTATTGTTCTGTTGAGCGCTCTGATGATGCCCTCGGAAGTAACGATCATCCCGAATTTCTTCTTCATGAAGCAGTTGAACCTGATTAACACGCACATTCCGCTGATCCTCGTTCCGATGCTGGGTGCGCCGAGCGTCCTGGGTGCGTTCATGATGCGGCAGTTTTTTATCAACATCCCGCGTGAGGTTGAAGAAGCGGCGATGCTGGATGGTGCGGGCAGGTTCGGGATCTTCTGGCGCGTGGTGCTGCCGATTGCACGTCCGGCACTTGGCGGGCTGGCAATCCTCGTTTTCCTGAACAGCTGGAACAATTTTCTGGAGCCGCTGGTCTATCTGGACGATATAAACCTGTTCACGCTGCCGCTCTCGCTCCGTAATTTCAACGATGTATATGGGACACCACTGTGGCATTTGCAGCTTGCCGCGACGACGCTATCTGTCGTCCCTGTCCTGATTGTTTATGTAATCGCGCAGCGTCAAATCATTGATACGTTCGCCGCTTCCGGCGTCAAAGGATAACACTATGAAGGAATTGCACACAGAAATTTTGATTGTCGGCGGCGGGTTGGGCGGGGTTGCCGGGGCGCTGGCAGCGCTACGATTGGGTCGGCGCGTGATCCTCACCGAGGAGACGGATTGGATCGGTGGGCAGATGACGGCGCAGGGCGTACCACCGGACGAAAACCCCTGGATTGATCGGGAGAATACCGGCTGTACTGCCAGCTATCGACGCCTGCGCGATGGCATCCGCGCAACCTATCGGCGTTCGTATCCACTCAAACCGGAAGTTGCTGCCGACCCGTTTTTCAATCCGGGGATGGGCAATGTCAGCCCGCTATGCCACGAGCCGCGCATCTCGCACGCGGTCATGATGGAAATGCTGCTCCCCTATATCACAGCACAAAAGCTGATTTTATTGCTCAATCAGCGTCCGATCCATGCCGAAACGGATCGGGATCATGTGCGCGCAGTTCTGCTGGAACATACACAAACAGGCGATCATACGCTCATCCACGCACCGTATATCATCGACGCAACCGAGTTGGGAGATTTGCTGGAACTCGCCAGCGTGGAGCATGTCACGGGCGCAGAAAGTCAGGCCGAAACGGGCGAACCTAACGCGCTCTCCGGTGCGGCTGATCCGCTGGATCAACAGTCGCATAGCTGGGTATTTGTCATGAGTCACTATCCCGGCGAGGATCACACCATCGAGAAGCCTGCCGATTATGATTTCTGGACGAAGTACAAAGCAGACTTCTGGCCGGATCGGATGCTCAGTTGGACATACACCGATCCAATCAGCCTGGAGCCATTCACGCGCCCGCTGTTCATTGAGGATTCCGACGCACCACACGGGACAGATTTATGGCATTTCCGGCGCATTGTCTACCGCAAACATTATCCCGATGGATTCATGAAAAGCGATGCGGTAGTCGTCAACTGGCCTCAGATCGATTACTGGATCGGGCAACTGGTCGGCGTTTCGCCGGAAGCACGCCAGAAAGCGTGGGAAGGTTCGCGCGGGTTGGCGTTCTCGCTGTTCTATTGGATGCAAACCGAAGCGCCGCGTGCTGATGGTGGCGCTGGCTATCCCGGCCTGAAGTTGCGCGGCGATATTTTCGGGACGCCGGACGGCCTTGCCAAATCGCCGTACATCCGCGAGAGCCGACGCATCAAAGCCGAGTTTACTGTTTTGGAACAGCATATAGGCGTCGAGGCGCGGGCCGGATTTACCTCTGCCGAACAGTTCTCCGACAGCGTTGGCATCGGGAGCTATCGAATCGATCTGCATCCAAGCTATCGCCGGAACTATCTGGATATAGCGAGTTATCCGCATCAAATCCCGCTCGGCGCATTGATTCCGCAGCGTGTCGAAAACTTGTTGCCTGCCTGCAAGAATCTGGGCGTGACCCATATCACGAACGGCTGCTATCGCTTGCACCCGATTGAATGGAATATCGGCGAAGCAGCAGGCGCATTGGTGGCACATTGTTTGAATACAGGCAAAACGCCGCGACAAGTACGCAATACCCCTGCTCTTCTTGCCGACTTTCAGCACCTTTTAACTGAAAACCTCGGTTTTATCCTACAGTGGCCCGACTCGATCCGCAACACCGCCCGCGTCAAACTCGATCCGCTTGGCGTCTGATCTACCCCGCTTAATGTTGAAGCCGGAATAAATCGTTTTCTGGCTTCGCTCCCATTCCACAAGTATCATTGTAACGTTACGCATTTTTGCTATACTAACTTATTGATAGAAAATAAGGAAAGGAAACTAACTGATGAAAAAGCGTTTTTTATGTGCTTTTTTGATATTGATGACCACGTTAGGGACTGCACCAACAGTTATTACAGCGCATGATGACGAAACCCCCTATCGCGTCGTTGGCTATTTTGTGCAATGGGGCATGTATGCGCGCGGCTATCGGGTAAAACAAATCGTCACGACGGGATCAGCCGATAAACTCACGCATATCAATTACGCTTTTGCCAACGTCAGCACCGAATCCAGATGCTATGAAGAGACACGTGCAGGATGGGGCGATTCGTTTGCCGACTATCTGGCGGTCTATAACGAAGAGCAGAGCATCGACGGCAAAGCAGATGAACAAGGTCAACCCGTCAAAGGGCATTTTAATCAGCTTAAAAAGCTCAAGGCGATGTATCCTAGGCTGAAAGTGATGCTGTCTATCGGCGGATGGACCTGGTCGGGGCGCTTCTCTGATGCGGCGATGCCCAAAAATCGGGAAGCGTTCGTGAAATCCTGTATCGATCTGTTCATTCGCGGCAACCTGCCGATGTGGGCATATACATCCGGGACGCCTCCGGTACAAGCGGCGGTAGGACAGGCAGCGGGTATCTTCGATGGAATAGATATTGACTGGGAATATCCCGGAGCGCCGGGGTACGAAGGCGACCCATCCCGCAAGATTCCGCCGCACGTCTATCGCCCCGAAGATACCGAAAACTTCGTCGCGCTCCTTGCAGAGTTTCGCAAGCAGTTGGACGCTGTCGGCAAAGAAAACGGAAAGCAATACGAGTTAACTATTGCTGCACCTGTCGCCAAAACTCTGTATGAGAAGATGTCGCTTGATAAGGCACATCAATATCTGGATTTCATCAACATTATGGCCTACGACATGCACGGGACATGGGACGCCAAAGGCCCAACGAATTTCCAGGCTCCGTTATTTTCCTCGCCAGACGATCCCGACAAGGCTCAATTAAGCGTAGACGGCACAGTGAAAGGCTATCTCGCGCTAGGCATCCCGCCCAAAAAGATCGTGCTTGGTGTACCCTTCTATGGTCGTGGCTGGACGAACGTGCCAAACGTGAATAATGGGCTGTATCAGAGCGGTGACAAAATGAAAGCCGCACGCGCCACCTATGAAGATGGCATCGAAGATTATTACGCCCTCAAGAAACTCAAATATCCACAATTCCGCGATCCCAAGACACAAGCTTTCTGGATTTTCGATGGCGAAACGTTCTGGAACTATGACGATGAACAGGTGATTGCTGCCAAGATGAAATATATCAAGGATGCTGGTCTGGGCGGTACGATGTTCTGGTCACTGGATGGCGACGATGGAACGCTCATCAAGGCGATTTCAGACGGGTTAAAGAAGTAACGTAACCACTGCGCCGGATAAATAGCAAAGGCTCGCCGTGAATGGCGAGCCATGCCCAAATAGTCAATAAACCTGAGATGTTGCTATTCGTACCGAAGAACGTTCAGCGGCTTCTCATTGACCGCAGTCCGCGCGCTCAGAGAAGTGGCTACCAGCGTTATCCCGATGGATAGAATCATCAGCAACGCCACGTAACCCCAATCGACGCTCTGGAAGATGCTCAAACCAGAGCCAAGCGAAAACAGCCACGTCCCGAAAATTCCGATCCCGACGCCAATCAAGCCGCCAACGACGCCCACAATCCCGTTTTCGAGGATCATGATCCAGAGGGTGCGCCGTCCGGTCATGCCGATAGCTTTCAGGACGCCGATCCGTTGGCGACGTTCCAGCGTTGCCAGCGAAACGGTGTTGGCGATGATGACCGCGCCCGCAAAGAGGGAAAGCAGCGCTACAACCGTCGGTATCACAGTGAACTGATTGATCAGTTTGCGAATCAGCGAGTCGATGAATCCAATATCGATCCCGAAGACACCGGGAACTGTTGTGAGGGAAACCAGCGCGTTATTCAGCTTATCCTCGCGTACCTGTGCCACCGTGAATTCAAACGTCGGGCCGACGCCGGATGGCAGCGCATCCGCTGGTATAGCGATTGTGCCTGCCAGAACATCAGTGGAGACGGTGAAACCGCTGTTCGGCTCCAGGATGCCGATTACCTCGTAGGTGCGGGAACTGTTTCGGAAACGGTATTCGATCTTGTCTCCCGGCTTGACCGCCAGTTGGCGCACAATATCGGAATCGCGTACCAGCATCACGGCTTTACCAGAATCGGCGGGTGTGAACGTCCTGCCCTGAATCACTTTCGGGCCGACATAGCCCTTTGAGCGTACATCCTGCCCGGCGACAGCGGCAAAAGACGCATCGGCAAATTCCTGGCCGGAAAACTCGTCTCTGGCGAAGGGCATATTGATCTTGATCTTCTGCGCCCAGTTCCTATCGCCGTTGAGCGATACCATATCACCTGTGTAGAACGCAATCTGGGAATACCGTTCGACGCCTTCCAGGTTCTCCAATTGGGTGTTCACCAGCGGACGCAGGAACGAAATCGGCGTGAACACCAGAACGTTACCGCCAAGCACATTCTGGAAACCGACGTTCAGCAGTTTGGGGACGCTGGATGAAATCAGCGTGATCGAACTGAGCGCAAACATCCCCGCGATCAGCGCAAAGAGGGTCGTTGCCGTGCGGAAACGATGTTCCCCGATACCGCGCAACGCCAGTCGTAAATCGACACTGCGGAAGGGCGGGATGCCAGAGATGAGCAAAACGATAAACCACAGAATGCTGATAATTACACCCATCAATATCAACGTGAGGGCAACGCTGATCATCCCGAACCAGACATTATTGAAGACGCCGCCGACAATCAGACCAACGCCAACCACGACAATCAGTAGCGCCAGAATGCTATAGAAACAACCTGTCGGGGGCAACCGCGCCTCGTTCGGACGCAACACAATCGCCGGACGCACACGCGAGGCGGTCAATACAGGCAGAAATCCAAATACGAACGTGACCACGATGCCGAGTAACATCCCCGTACCGAGCGCTTCCGGGTAGACTCGCCATACCAGATGTACCGGCCAGATTTGCTGTGTGAACGTAGTTACTGCAAAACTGAGCAAAACACCAAGCAGTACGCCAAAGAAACTTCCAACGATCCCCATGATAATGGCTTCGATCATGAACAGGGTCGTGATTTGACCACCGCGCAAACCAAGCGTCTTGAGTACCGCGATTTCCAGCGTGCGCCGCCGTACCACCACCAGCATGGTGTGGATAATCCCAGTAGAGCCGATGAGCAGCGCGATCAGTGCCATCGCTACGATCAGGCGGTCTACAACATCTGCAATTTGTTTGTTTTGCTCAAGCAGGTTGCTTACGGTAGAGGTGCGCCCGGTGAAGCTGACGGAATTGCGTAGTTCGGTAAGTTTCTGATTGGCATTCGTGCCTGCTGGCAACCGGATATAGATTTCATCGGGGCGGGCGTCCACTTGCAGAGTTGGCGCAGATGCCTGATCGAAATAGGCATATCCGAAGAATAACACAAGGATCGAGCGGAATCCTTCTACATCGGTGTTGACGATACCGCGCACTGTGAAGGGTTTATCGGTGCGTCCCGCGCGTACCTGATCGCCAACCTTGATATTCTGTGCCTTCGCCAGATTGTCGGAGATGACTACATCGTCGCCGCCTGTGAACAGTTTGCTCAATGGCACGCCGGGAGGATCAATCGCGGTAGCATCCGAATAAAACGGATAGACTTTCGGATCGATGATAATGGACGATATGAATTGTGGCCGCCCGACATTGGAGCCAGTCAGCGCTGCGACCTGAATGTTCACATTGGAGATAACGCCTGTGACTTCCGCGCCTTCCTTATCTGCCCACGCCTTGATTTGTGTCAGAGTGCGGGTGGAAAAAGCGTTGCGCGAATCGCCCGATGGCGGATTGGGATCGCTGCGGCTGGTGGCAACCAGGCGAATATCGCCTTTGTTGGTCGCGGCGATGTTCTGTACCAGCGTATCACCGATACTCAGTCCGAGGATGCGCAACGCCACCACAGCCGCCACGCCAACCGCCACACAGAACAGCGCGAACACCGTCCGGCGTCCATTGCGCTGTAGGTCATTCAATGAGTGCTGCAAGTAAAAGGTGAAGTGCCTCATACCGTTACACGCGCCTCGTCTATGGCAGGTTGGCCGGAGGCGACAAGTTGCCCGTCTACCAATGTCAGAATACGATCCATCTGCGCCGCGATATTCGGATCGTGCGTGACGATAATCACCGTCGTGCCGATTTCGCGCTGAATGTTGCGGATCAATTCTAGGACGGTTTTGCCCGTCTCGCTGTCGAGGTTGCCTGTTGGTTCATCGGCAAGGAGTAGCGGCGGGTTGTTCGCCAGCGCGCGCGCAATCGCTACACGCTGTTGCTGTCCACCAGAAAGCTCTGTCGGGCGGTGGCTCAGACGATCCCCCATGCCCAGCATTTCGAGCAATTCCTTTGCGCGCCGACGCGGGTTGAACTGTCGCCGGGATGCAAATTCAATTGGCAATGCGACATTTTCCAGCGCGGTCAGGGTCGGGATCAGGTTGAAGAACTGGAAGACAAACCCGATTTTTTCGTTGCGAACAGCGGTCAGGCGTCCTTCACCCATCCGGCTGATGTCCTCGCCATCAATTTTGATCGTGCCGCGTGTCGGGTTATCCAGACCACCCATCAGCCCAAGCAGGGTAGATTTACCCGAACCGCTCGGCCCAATGATCCCGACACGCTCACCGCGCCCGATGGATAGGTTGATGCCGCGCAGAATGTGGACGATACCACTGCCAAGCGGCAGGTCTTTGATTAAATCGCGTGTCTCCAATACAGGGATAGTATTCAATGTCCGTTTCTTTCTACTCTTCCAGAGTGTACGCAAAGGGTAAGTTTAACGTTGCTGAGATCATATAAAATTAGAATTAAATTGACCCATCAATCATTGGAATATCTGCATGAGTGATCTTGATAGTATCGCCCGCCTTGTCGATGATAATACCTTGCCGCTGGTACACCGGGTACGTGTTCCCGCTGGCAATTCGCCACACCCGACCCTGATTATGATTCACGGCTTCGAGGGGAACGAAGACGTAACATGGATTTTTTCGCGCGCCGCCGACCCCGATTGGTTGATCGTCACGCCGCGCGCGCCGCACCGCAGTCAGTCCGGGAACACATGGTATAAGTTCGACCCGGAAACCAAAGTTCCCGATAGTGAATCAATTCAACAGGCGCAGACTACTCTGAATGGCTTCATCGGGAAAGCGATCCAGACTTATCATGGCGATCCCAATCGGGTTGTCCTGCTTGGCTTCAGTCAGGGCGCGGGAATGGCATTGCTCTATGGCATTGCCCATCCGCAGAGCGTGCGCGGGGTGGTTTCGCTTGGTGGATTTATTCCTCGTTTGAACGAAATCACTGTGCCGCCTCTGAATCATCTTCCTGTTCTGATTCTGCATGGGACGCGGGATGAAACAATTCCGGTCAAGTGGGCGCAACGGACGCGAGATCGCCTGATCGCGGCGGGCGCAAATGTTACCTATGAAGAATCAGACGTTGGTCATAAGGTGAGTGCGCAGGGAATGCGTACACTTGGGGCATGGCTGGCAGGGCGCAAATAGGCAAATAAACAACAGCATATGGAAATTCTACAATCTATCCTTCAGATCATTGCCATTTTCATCGGCATCTATATCGTCATTGCAACGCTCCGGTCTGCGATTCGGACATTCGTCTTGCCACGCAGCGCCCCGGATCGGTTGACGCGGTTTCATTTCCGGCGTATACGCTTTATGTTTAATCTGCGCATCAAGCATATTACGGATTTCAATCAGATCGATGCAATCATGGCGCTCTATGCTCCGCTTACGCTGATAACGCTGCCGTTCCTGTGGCTGGTGCTGATCATGTTCGGCTATATGCTCGTTTTCTGGGGTACAGGCGTCCGGGCAGGGGAAGCACCTGCGCTCTCGGCAGAATCATTCATCCTTGCCCTGCGCGAAAGTGGTTCGTCGTTGACGACGCTGGGCTTTGTTGCACCGGAATCATTGCTCCATTCTCTAATCGCCATCAGCGAAGGCATGATCGGGCCGGTGATGATCGCGCTCCTGATCGCCTATCTGCCGACAATTTACGCTGCATTCTCCAAACGGGAAGCGCCCGTTACGATGCTGGAAGTGCGTGCCGGATCGCCATTTTCGGTGACAGAGTTTTTCAGGCGGGTGGTGCGCTTTGCGGGGGTGGGCGAATTAAATGAAGTCTGGCGCGCCTGGGAAGTCTGGTTTACAGAACTGGAAGAAACACATACCTCCTTGCCTGCGCTGGTATTCTTCCGCAGCCAGCAGCCCACCCGTTCATGGATTACGGCAACTGGTCTGATTCTGGATGCTGCCGCGATTCAGCTTTCCGCGCTGGATTTGCCGGATAATGGCTACGCGCCATTGACGATTCGGGCAGGCTATCTTGCCCTGCGACGCATTGCCGATTTTTTCGGGATTCCCTACAATCCTAATCCAGAGGCAACCGATCCGATCAGCATCACCAGAATGGAATTCATGGAAGTGTATGACGGGCTGGCAATGCTGAATCTCTTCCCGATGAACCCGGATCGGGAGGCGGCATGGCGTGCCTACGCAGGCTGGCGCGTCAACTATGATACGGTGCTGATCGCGCTGGCAACGCTGACGGTTGCGCCCTATGCTCCCTGGTCATCGGATCGGGGACTGCGTGGCGAACGCCCAATGTTGTTCGAGACGCCCGCAGAACGTCATGAAGCTGCCGAGTGAGCGCAATATATACTGTCGAGGTATTCCTATAAACTCTGCTTCAACGCTTCGATAAACCGCTCTGGCTGTTCCAGATGGGTTGTATGTCCGGCGTCGGGAATCACCACATGCCGGACATGCGGAATTTTTTCTGCCATTGCGCGCGCAGTCTGATCATATTTCTGATCAAGCGCTCCCGTGACAAGAGTCACCGGAATCCTGAGCCTGGGGAGTGCATCCCAAAGCGAGGGTTGCACTCCTGTCCCTATTCCGCGCAGGCTGTTCGCCAGGCCAACGACACGATTTTGCAAGCGTCGCTCACGCATCTGTGCCTGTATATCGGGCGATAGTCTTTTCTGGGTTTCAAACAGGGGCAGGTTCTCCCAGAGTGTGACGAAAGCGCGGATACCTTCGCGCTCGATACGCTCGGCAAGTGTTTCATCCTGCGTTCGGCGTTGGGCGCGTTCGGCCTCTGATGCCAACCCCGGCGAACAGCTTTCGAGGATCAGGCGTTCAACCTTTTTGGGATAGTTGAGCGCGATATAGAGCGCCAACCGTCCTCCCATCGAGTAGCCCAGCAACCGCACCCGCTTTAACTCAAGCTGCTCGATGAGGCCGACAATATCGGCAGCGGTCCGTTCAATGTGATAACGTGCCGGATCATTTGGCGCATCTGTTAAACCATGACCAATGATGTCGGGTGCGATGGTGTGATAACCCAACGCTTCGGCAATGTGTGACCAATTCGCGCCCGACCCGGTAAAACCGTGCAGCATCACCAGCGGCGCACCACTGCCCCACTGGTGATAGTGATAATTCAGACCGTTAATGGATAGTTTTGGCATAACGCTCCGTTACGGTTTGCCGCAATCCATTAACTCAGAATCACAGTGATGTCGGTTTGTGGCTGGCTCAACCACTCCACGCCCTGATCCGTGACCAGTACGTCTTCTTCGAGGCTGACCAGCCCATGCCCCGGAACCTGTACGCCAAGTTCCAGCGTGTAGCAGTTGCCCGCTTCAACCACGCCCATCGGGGAATTGCCATAGCGTTCCCAACGCGGACCAAGCAAGGTCGAGCCATCGTGGACAGTGCGCCCGATGTGATGCCCTAGCGCGTGCTGATATTCCGCATAGCCGGAATCGACAATAAACCTGCGCGCTACTGCATCCACTTCCCAACCCTGCACACCGGGCTTGAGCTTTTCTGCGCCCGCCAGAATCGCGCCACGTACCGCGCTGAAGGCACGCTGTACCGCCGCCGGGATTTCGTATTCCTGCGGTTTTTGTAGATACCAGATACGTTGCATGTCGCTGATATAATCATTGGAAACCACACCCAGATCGATATGGACGATGTGTCCCGGCTGCGCAACATAATCGGGACTCGGCCCGGTGTGTCCAACCGGGGAATCTGGCCCGCAGTTCACAATCGGACAATATGCTGCTTCCCAGCTTGGGACGACGCCACGCTGTGCCATCGCATTGTGAATGTAATCGCCGATTTCCTTTTCGTTCGCGCCGGGGCGAATCACCGTGATCAGT
>CAYSOC010000026.1:0-13552 GCA_964432445.1 uncultured Anaerolineaceae bacterium | reverse complement strand
CGTGATACCAATCGCGCCCTTGATACGCGCAATTTCGCCGGGGGTTTTGCGACCACGCAGCGCATTCAGGATGTTCTCGGCGGAAACCAACGGATACTTGCCATTGATATAACGCTGCAAGGTCAGGTACATACCGTGCGAGAGGCCATCGGCAGCGGTATCGCTCTCTGAGTAGTTGACCGCAATTTTCGAGGGGTTGAGTTCATTCAGGAACTTCATCAACTCCGGCTCGATGCTCTGGTCATAGCCGATCACAGTGTCATAGCCACCCATGCGCCGGACGTTCTCGGTATCATAGCGCCCGACGATGGCGACCTTGCGGCCTGTCGCTGTGACGATGAACGCCGAATGCCACGTCATGTTGATGTCTACGATCAGCCCAAGCGCAGGATCGGCGTTGTGCGAAGTTTCCCGCACGAAGGTGATCCAGCACGGGGTATTCTGTTCCTGCAAAATCCCGACAGCCTGTTGCAGTTTTTCTTTCTGGATAGAGAAATCGCTCATTATTCAACCTTTTGAATATCAATAGTACGGGCAACAAAATACGAATTATCGAAAGCTAACAACTTGAAACCGCCAATCTTGGCTTCTCCGGCGACCAGCGTGGTCTTCACGCCGTTTTCGTGCAGGACACGCGCCGCAGTCAGAGCGAACGGTTCGGGAAATTCACCGAGAACCCCCATCCCCTTTTCCAGAATTTCGTCGGGTTCGACGCGCTGATTCAAATCCTGTACCAGTTGCCGATATTGCCCGAACATCTCCAGATAGGCCGCTGCCAGATTACCATAAGTGGCGTCTACATCTTCGGCGGGATTGGTCACAAAGACGCGAATCCCGGTGTGGTTGTGGTGATATAGAATCGGGTGATCGTCCATCGCGGCGGCATGGTTGAACGGACCAAGCGTCAATTTGTGTTCAATCGCACTGCCCAGTTTGATCTGATACATTCCAATTGGGGTGAGTGCGCCCGTCTGCTGGTCAAGTGTGGTCGTGCGCAAAACAAGCATGAGTTCGGCAGGCGTTGCGCCAAGCTGCGCCATCAGCAGCAGCCCTAGCGCGTTCTCTGCCTTCAGTTCTTCGATGATTTCATTCAGCATTATAGTCTCGCTGTTCTAAGCCAATGTTGATAGTGTGCGGCACGTGGATGCCCCTGTGCGACCAAATCCTGACAGGCCATTTCCAGATTATATTCAATCCGGCGGGTATCAATCTGGACGCTATCGCCCGCGAAGGTTGCAATCACATAGCTGGGACGCGGATCGCCATCGAACGGCATTCCGACGCTTCCATCATTGACGACGTGCCACAAGCCTAAATCCCGATCCATTGCCATGTGCGTATGTCCACCAAAGGCCAGCCGTCCGGCAGAGTCCAGTAGTGCATCCAGAATTTCGTGATCGGGAGTATCCGGGTAGAGGTTCGCTTCATCGCGCCCCGGCGCACCGTGAAAACCAATCACCCAGCCATAGCCGGGGACTTCCATCGCTAGTTCACGCCCGATGGATTTCTGGATGAACTCGGCGTCTTCCCATGAAAGCCGTTCTGATACAAAGGTACAATCTGCTTCTCGCGCCCGTGTAAATTCGGCAAATTTTGCCCATTCCTCGGTATTGGATGGCGGTGCTTTGCGCCGTTCACCCATCACAACATAACGATCCACATTGCCGCCGATGATTTCAACTGTTTCCGGGTTGTCTGCTTTCATCTGACGGAGGATTTGCATCGTTTCTATGGGACGCGAAAGTGTCGCAACTATATCGCCCAATATCCAGGTATGGTCTGCGCCGCCCTGCGCCTTGAGGTCGGCCAGCACCGCCTCCAGAGCCAGCGCATTCCCGTGAATATCCGAAAGTACCGCGAGTCGCATTCAGTTTCCTCGTTCATCGTTGGGGATGATTATAAGACCTGCCGGGAATGAAACAAAATGCGTGATGATGTGAATCCAACGCCTGATCTGACCCCCGGCTAAAGCCGAGGGCTAAACTCAAAGATAGAGTTAAAAGTGCGTGTTTCTATCCAACGTTTGAGGATTCCATCAAAGATATTGAGCAAGTGTTCATTTCTTTTCAGGCAGTTGCCCTATCTTTGAGTTTAGCCCGGTGCTTCAGCGCCGGATCTGGTGAATCCATCGCGCTAAAGAGGCAAACAAAAAAGCGGGCGATAAAATCCCGCTTCTCTGTGATAATTGCGACCCGCCGTACCGTGTGCGCGCTGCTTTGAACCTGCTTTCGCAGGTGGGTCGTCTCACTGTTGGTCTCTGTTTTGACCGGCGCAGGTCTATTACATTGACCACAGAGGTTGACGCCCTCATGATGGGTGTTGGCTCAAAACCGGGTGCGACATCACGCGCACGGCAGGTTGCACTATTTATATCACGCGCACCGTATAGCTGTAAAGGGAACATCCTTAACAAATTGCCGAAACGTGAAATTTTTGACAAGTTTTTTCGCAGATTTTTTGGTTTATCCACTATCTTAAAGATTAGCGATAATCTTGTACAATTGCGTTTATGACTTGTGATGGATTTCTCAAAACGGGAGATGATCCTGCGAAAGGTAGGTTAATTTGCCCATTATCAATGATGCACTCCGACTGGTGTACACAGTTTGCCTGTTTGGGATGTGCTGCTATACAGCGGGAACATGCGTATTGGCGCTGACCTATATCCTGAATATTCGCCGTAAGCCGAATGTTCAACCTATGCCTGAAGATAAATTGCCTAAAGTGGCGGTACAACTTCCGCTTTACAACGAACGTTATGTCGCCCGGCGGCTGATCGATGCGGTAGCGCAACTGGACTATCCGCATGATCGGCTGCACATTCAGGTACTGGACGATTCTACCGACGACACGGCGGAACTGATACAGGGGCGCATCGCAACGCTGCGTAGCGAGGGCTTGCAGATTGAATTGATCCACCGCCCCAACCGCGATGGTTACAAAGCGGGTGCGCTTCAAAACGGCATGGCACTCACCGATTCGGAGTTTTTCGCAATCTTCGATGCCGATTTTATTCCCCCGGTGGATTTTCTCCAGCGTACCATGCCTTATTTTCAGAACGAAAAGATCGGAATGATTCAAACGCGCTGGGCGCACCTCAACGCCGATGAAAATCTGCTCACGCGCGGGCAATCGCTCGGCATTGATGGACACTTCATGGTAGAGCAGTTCGCGCGCTATCACGGTGGGATGCCATTCATTTTCAACGGCTCTGGTGGTGTCTGGCGACGAAAGGCTATTGAGGATGCTGGCGGCTGGCACGGCGATACGCTTTGCGAAGATTTTGACCTGAGCTATCGCGCCATCTTCAAGGGCTGGAAATTTGCCTACAACCGTGATATTCCCGTACCCGGCGAAATCCCCAGCCAGATGGCAAGCTATAAACAACAGCAGGCACGTTGGGCGAAAGGCTCGACGCAGGTCATGATGAAGCATTTCTGGAATCTCTGGAGTTCCCAAATGGGCATCCTCGGAAAACTCATGGGGACGATGCTCATGGTGCAGTATGTAATCCAGCTATTCCTGCTGATCATGCTCCTGATGACTCCACTGATGGTCGTCACCAATGCCTATAAGGATATGGTCGTTCTGCCATACAGCTTACTGGCGTTGAGCGCCCCGCTGATCTACGCACTGGCACAACTTGCCCTCTATGGAAAGAACTGGTGGCGGCGCACTATCTATTTCGTCCCGTTGCTGGTGTTTTGCTCTGGCTTGTCCTATAACAACGGGCGCGCGGTGATTTCGGCGCTCTTTAAACGCCATACCGAATTCAAGCGCACACCGAAGTTCCAGCGCGGGACGGAGCAGCAAGGCGATCAATGGGCGCGGTTGCGCTATACCAGCCTGTTCGCAGTGCCAGATGTCAGTGGTGAGTGGTTCATGGGCGCATATACGCTGGCAGGGTTAATCATTGCCCTCTGGTATAACTCCTCGATGGCTCCCTATATGCTGTTCTATACCTTTGCCTATAATGCTGTGGTTATCTGGAGTTTGCTGGATCGTCGGCAAGTCTTGCGGCTGCGTCGGCAGGCTGTGCAACTCAACTCTGAACCTGTACATACCGCAGGCCGGTAAACAGGATTGGGGAAAAAATAAGCCCACCATTGCGGTGGGCTTGAAATTTATTTTTAGAAAAAGTTTTTTTCTAATCTATTGATAATTAGTATATGGAATTTTTAGACGATATGCAATAGTTCGGGTCGCGGATTTATGTAAAATACGCCGAATTTACATTGAGGAAATATTTCACAATCCATATAACTTTATAAATGCAAAAATCATGTTAACGCTCTCCATTGACACTTAATGATCTGATTGATTTTATAACAATGATTCACCAATGGTTTGAGCGTAACAAACCTTCATAGCCATTTTTCGATCAATCGCTCTAATGTTCCATCGTTCTGCATCGCTTCGATTGCCAGATTAATCCGTTTTAGCAATTCAACGCTGCTCTTGCGTACTACGACTAAATAGGGTTCGGGTTGCGCCGGAGGAATGATTAGCTTTAATCCAGTCTTATCCGTTTTCAGGAAACTGCGCGCTGCAATCAAATCTGCCAATGCTGCATCAACTTCGCCTTTGGAAGCCATTTCCAGCGCGGCGTGGGTGGTCTGTGTTGGGCGCATCGTGAGTGATTTCAGACGACGCGACCACAACCGTGCAAGTTCATCGCCACTTGTCCCCTGTTCAAACGCTACAGATTTACCATCCAGAGCAGGCATTGTTTCGTATCCGGTGCGCGAGACAATCACAATCCCGCCAGCGAAGTAGGGGAGACTGAAATTCACTTCACCAAGTTTGCCGGGATCAAATACCTGTGCCGAAATGAGCGCATCGGCCTCCTGCACCTTGAGAGCATCGTAAAGACCATCATAGCCCAGCACACGGAAATTCACTTCTGCTCCAAGCCGTTTACCCAGTTCGTGCGCGAAGTCGGCATCGAAGCCAACCACCCGATCATTTTGTATCGTCGCAAACGGGGGAAAACTTGGGTCTATACCGATAATAATGCGGTGTTCATTTTCCAGACGGATCAACGCCACATCACGCGGGTTGAGCCTGCGCCATTGCCAGAACAATATCCCAACCGCTACAATGCACAGCACCGCAGCAGTTAATCGGCGCAACCAATATGGAGAAAATAAATTTACCAATGATTTCTACCCTGAAAATAAAATAAAGGGGGCGGATTGTTCACCCGCCCAAGCCGTTGTATTCAATTTTCCACCATCCATTCAGAAACGCCAGCGCGTCTCAGGAGAGGTAATCGCGCAGGTTGTGCGCCAGACGTGGGTGTCGCAAGCGACGCAACGCTTCTTTTTCCAGTTGGCGGATGCGTTCGCGGCTGAGACCAAACTTATTCGCAATTTCTTCGAGCGTATGCGGTTCACCGCCACCCAGACCGAAGCGCAGGCGCAGAATATGGCTCTGGCGCGGTGTGAGTTCACTCAAAACTTCCTCGATTGTTTCCTGCAACAGATGTTGGGTGGTGGATTCAACAGGGGAGGGCGTATCCTGATCTTCGATGAAATCGCCAAATTCGCTATCACCATCATCACCGACAGGGCGTTCCAGCGCGATTGCGTGTTGGCTGGCGTCCATCATGCTGCGGACGGTATCGGCGGGCAAATCCATCTCGCCTGCAATCTCTTCCGGGGTCGGGCGGCGTCCGAGGTTTTGTTCCAGCACCTGTGCCGTGCGATACATCTGGCGGATGCGCTCCGTCATATGCAGCGGGATACGAATCGTGCGGGTCTTCTGTGCCAGTGCGCGCGTGATTGCCTGACGAATCCACCATGTCGCGTAGGTACTAAAACGATTTCCCCGTTTATAATCATATTTATCCACCGCGCGCATCAACCCGACATTGCCTTCCTGAATCAAATCCGGGAAGGGTAGACCCTGCCCCATATAGCGCTTGGCAATGCTGACGACCAGGCGCGTGTTGGCGCGTCCGAGGTGTTCGCGGGCAGCCTGACCATCTTCAATATAGCAAATCAATTCGGGGCGGGTAGCGTTGCGTTCAAGTTTGCGGATTGCCTGGAGTTTTTCGAGAGAGGCTTTGCCCAGTTCGATGCGTTTGGCGAGTTCAATCTCCTCAAGGGCGGTGAGGAGTGGCTCCTGTGCCATCTGCCGGAAATAGAGTCCAACCGGGTCATCGGCGCTGACGGCGTTTATATCCCCGATGGTGGCTTCGACCAACTCATCATCGAGTTCAAATTCGTCGTCGTCTTCCGTCTCGTCGCGGGCGGCGTCGTCTTGCCGCATCTCGACACCGAGTTCATCCAGTTGATCGAGGATGGTATCCAGCGAGTGGGTCTCGTCTACCTCATCCTCAAGTAACTCAAGCACATCGTCAAAAGTGATGTACCCCCGGCGTTCTGCACGGCTCATGAGTTCTTGTATCACTAGATTTCAAAGCCTCCCTATTTAGCTTGTGCGTGCGTTTGGGTTTGTTCCTGTGGGTGGATGCCCATAGATTCAGCACGAATGCTTCTGGAAAAGATGACTTATTTTATCATATTTTTATAATTTGTTGAGACCGATCCCAAAGTCGGACTGTTATGAACCCTTACAAACTCTGTTGCTCCGTTGATCGCCGTTAATAGATAAATTGATAAATTGTTTTTGCATGAATTCCCGTGAGATTATTCACTTTTTGTTCTACAGATTTATCATCTACTAACGTTCCATAATTGCATTTATCGTTTGCTATTAAAGGGCGCTATAGTAGCACCCTTCGCAACAAATCGCCGTCACCAGGCCGTCACCGGTTCGGGTTTCAAGTGCGCCAGTTGTTCACTATATTCCCAAATCGCAAGGCGCACAGCATCATCGTAGACAACCTTCGGCCATTTTACGTTTTTGCTGCTGGTGTTGAAATACTGTCCGGTTATAGCTTCCACTTCCGGCGACGATGCCAGATAAATGGATGAACGCGCGGCTTTTTCGGCAGTCGTATCGAGCAGGCGGCGCACGATGCCCATCAATGGACGCGCCCACAGTGGCAATGTGGAAGGCTGGCGTCCCATGTTGGTGGAGCGCACCCCTCCCGGATAGGCTACGTTCAGCGTAACACCTGTCCCTTCCAACCGTCGGGCAAATTCGTAGCTGGCTGCCATCATGATACTTTTACTGTGCGAATAGGCAATGAAACCTGTATAGGTTCCGCGCTGTGCCTGAAGATTCGTCGGATCGATTTGACCGGGCAGGCCGCCAGTGACATTAATCACTCTGGCGGGAGTGCTTTGCCTGAGCAGTGGTAGTAGCCTGTGTGTCAGCAGGAATGCGGCGAGATGGTTCACCGCAAAGTTAAGTTCAATACCGTCAATGGTGAGTTGACGTTCGCTGACCACCATCCCAACATTGTTGACGAGTACATCGAGCCGGGGATATTTTTCAATTACCTGAGTGGCAAGCTGGTGAATATCTGCCTGTGAAGTCATATCCGCTATCAGCAGATCAACTTTTGGATTTCCGCTTGCCTGCCGAATCTCTGCCACCGCTGCTTCTCCGCGCTGGCGATTGCGCCCGGTAATGATGACCTGTGCGCCCAGCTTGCTGAGTCCGATTGCAGTTTCCTGTCCAATTCCGCTGGTTGCCCCGGTGATAAGCGCAGTTTTTCCCTGCATGGATGATGACATCATGGTTTCTCCTTATGTGAAATTATTCGTTCGTGTGTTGACCGTTCATATATGAACGAAGTGGTCAAAAAAAGACCCGGCTTTGGCTACTCCGGGAGTTTCTCTATCAGACAGTTCAAGAGTTGTTGCTCTTCGACTGAAAACAAATTGGACAACTCGATATGGAACGAGCGCACAACTTCAACACCTGCGGTGTAGCGCCGTTGCCCTTCTTCGGTCAGCGCAATGATCACTGTGCGGCGATCCTCCTCACTGTGGCGGCGTGTTACCAGACCTTCTCCAATCAGACGATCTACCATCGCTGTAACGTTGGATTTGGTTGTATTCATCACCCCGGCAAGACAGGTTACTGTCACCGGACTGGTTAACTGGTGCGATGTGGCGATGGATTGGAGCGCCCATAACTTTGCGCTCGACAAATCAACGCTATCAAGGCGTTCATCAAGGAGTTGGGCAATCCGTTTACCAGCGTTGAGCAATTGCGCCGGGATAGATTTATTCAGGTCGGAAATATCGTTCATATATATATAGTACATATATGAACGAATTTTGTCAAGCAGCAATTTATCAGTTAGCAGCAGTCAAAGGGTTTTTAATATTTACCCTTTATATAGTCCCATTTGAGGATTTTTTGACGCTTTCCGTGCGATCCTGTCGGCAGGAATAAGGAGAACGTTAATGAAATTCAAATTTGGGATACTGGCAATCCTGATCCTTTTCTTCACCGGATCAGTTGTTTCTGCGCAGAGTATTAACCTTCAATGGAATCGCTGGGACGCACAGATCACGGTGCAAGGCGATAACAGTCCTCTCATCATTTCTGAAGTACAGGAAATTCAGGTACTCGATGGGACAGTAAACGGCGGAACACGCTATTGGACAACGCCGATTGAACTCCAGAATGTACAGGTGTTGCTCTCCGGGGAACGTTCCTCGCGGCAGATGGCGCAGGGCAACGGAACCGATAACGGAACCTATGCGCTCAGTCAATCTGGCGGCAACTATGTGTTGCGCTATCGCCTGCCGAATCCACAACAGCGCGGCAACACTTTCACCATTCAGATTGATTATCGCGCCAACAGCCCAACAACGGGCATGGTGGACTGGAAGATCGTTCCGGCGGATCACGATTTCCCGGTACAGAGCAGCCTCGTAAAGATTCGCTTTCCAGGCGGGCAAGGGCCAGATGCGAGCCTTGTGCGTGCTTCCCAGACCAACGCGAACGTGCAAATTCAGGGCAACGACTATCTCATTCAGTCTGCTGGCGTGATTCCCGCGAACACGGCTTTTGCGGTTCAGGTTCCGTTTGGCGCGGGTGTTGGCGCAGCGGGTGGTAACCCCGGCAGCAATGACCCGATCTCTGGCGGTGGTATAAATCCGATTTCGCCGCAACCTGCTCCGAGCGATCAGGGCGTCTCGATTGGCCTGCCCAGCCTCGGCACGATTTGCGGCATCGCGTGCATCATCGGCGTCTTGCTGCTGCTCGGCGGTGGTGGATTGTTGCGCAGTCTGCTTGGTGGATTGTTTGGTGGTGGCACACGTACTACTGGCGGTGGTGGCCTTTTCGGTAATCAGGGGCGCACGATTTACCCTGGCGGGTCGGATAGCGGCGGTGGTGGTAGCTTCTTCGGCAGCGGTTCCGGCAACACTGGTGGGCGTGGCTTCCGTCCAAGTGGCGATCAGAACCGGAACGTCGGCAGAGTCGGTGACGATAAAGACTCCGGTGGCGGAGCGAGCTTCAACTAGGGAAATATGATCATGAAACTGTTGCGATCCCTTTTTGGTGCAATTGTCTGGTCAATGGTCGTTCTTGTGCCGGTGCTGCGTCCGGCACAGGCCGCCGCAACACTGGAATATGGGCAGCCTGTCAACGGGGCGCTCTCTGCCCGCCAGCCAGATATTACTTACACATTCAACGGCAAGGCGGGCGAGAAGATCATGATCGCCATGAATGCCATCGGCGGGGATATTGATCCACAGGTTGCCCTCTATAACCCCGCCGGACGATTAATCGCCGAAGACGATAATGGTGGTGGAAAATTTGATGCGCTGCTGCGTGGGATCGTTTTGCCAGACGCAGGCGCTTATCGGGTTGTAGGTGCAACTCGTCGCAAAGCTGATGGGCAGTATTCGCTGATGATCACACTTGATCAGGCGAAAGCGCCCGGCTATTACGAAGGCGATGCGGTCAAAGAGTCTTTCCAGCTATCCAAGCCCTGGCCCCGGAACAGCCTGACCTACTACATCAAAAATGCGTTGCCGGGTTTCAGTATGCAGGATACGCGGACTGTGATCGCAGAAGCATTTCAGGCATGGTCGAGTGTGGTTTCCCTGAACTTCACCGAATCCGGTACAGATAATGCTGATATTCACATCGAATTTGCTTCGATTGATGGTGAAGCGAATGTGCTGGGGCAAGCCTGTCCACCGTCCAGCCCATGCTCCGGCGAAGTCGAGTTTGATGCCGATGAGCAATGGACGCTGCGCCAGCCGCGTGGATATAGCGATATTTCGTTCCTTGCGGTTGCAACACATGAGTTTGGACATATCATCGGGCTGCTGCACAGCAACGATACTTCCGCGTTGATGTACGCCGCCTACAGCCCGTATAACCTCAAGCCTGCCCGCGATGATGTTGCTGGCGCGCAGCGGTTGTATAAAGCTGGAACGGGGCGTGTCAATAGCCCCAATACGACGCAGGAAGGGAACGCAACTACGGTACGTTCCAGCATCAACGATGACCAGTTTGTCACCTACTGGGATTTCGACGTGAATGCTGGGGAGACAGTCACGATCTCAATGCGTAAGGTGAACGGCAATCTGGATTCATTCCTTGTGTTGCTCGACGCGAATAATCGCATTCTCGCCTATGCCGATGATACCGAGGGGATGAATGCCATCCTCAAGAGCATTCGCCTCCCGCAAACGGGTACGTATACCGTCGCCGCCACACGCTATAAGCAGGCGCAAGGCTATACGGCGGGTGAATACGAATTAACAATCGTCTACGGTCAATAACCCCTTTAAATGACGGGCAACCTTTCCACAGGGTTGCCCATTTTGTTTCCCCTCGTATAATCTCTTTCCGGCTTTCATAAACCGGAGCAATCATGGACGATGTAATCATAATTGGTGCTGGCCTGAGCGGTCTGCTGGCGGCGTTCATCGCGTCGGAACGTGGCGCGAAGGTACGCCTGATCGCGCAAGGCATCGGATCGATTATGGTTACGCCGGGCTGGATCAGTATCGCGGATAGTGCGCCGGGGAATGTCCTCGACGGTGCGCGCGCGATTGCTGCCGAATCCCCCGAACATCCCTACGCGCTGGCTGGTATAGACGCACTGAGCAAGGGGATAGATGCACTCCGGCGCATGGGCGAAGCAATTGGATTACCCTTCGCGGGCGATTTGAAAGCCAATCTGCGTCTGCCAACAGCACTAGGCAAGGTGCAGTATCCGGCGCTTGCCCCGGCGACGATGGCGGCAGGACACGATCACGTTGCCGATGCGCTCTACGTCGGATTCAGTGGCTGGCGCGATTTTTATCCTGCGCTGGGGAGCGTTCGCAGCGCCTATATTCAGCTACCCGGCGGGATGCGTTCATGGGACGTGTGGCCTGTCGATCTGGCGCGGATGTTTGATGACCCGGCGACACGAGAAGCTGCTGTTAAAGGCATTCGGCACAGTCTGCACGATGCGGCTGCGGTAGCGTTTCCAGCAGTTCTCGGTTTGGAGAACTCAATCGAGGCGCACGCAGATTTACAGAATCGCCTCGGCGTACCCGTTTTTGAAGTGCCAACACTTCCTTCGAGCGTTCCGGGTACACGGTTATTTAACAAACTCCGACGATACTTGCTGGATCGCGGTGTGCGCTTTCAGATCGGGCATCCAGTCACGTGCGGGATTATCGAACAGGGGCGCGTCGTCGGTGTGGAAGTGGCGGCAGCGGGTAAGCCTGCGCAGTTCCGATCCAATGCGGTCATTCTAGCAACGGGTGGTTTATATGGCGGCGGTCTGTTTAGCGATGATCACGGGCGCATTTGGGAGCCACTTTTTGATTTACCTGTGAAGGCCAGCCCGGAACGCGAAACATGGTTTGAGAAGGAACTTCTCGCACCCAGAGGACACGCCGTACATCGCTTCGGAGTTTCCACCGATGCGCGGATGAATGCTATCGGCGCGGATGGCACAATCAAGGGGTTATATGTGGCGGGGCATCTTCTGGCGCAACCCGGAACGACGCCAACCGCTCATTTTGCAGAGGGTGTTTCACTGACAACAGCATACAAGGCAGTAGAAAGTGCATTGGAAAAATCATAAACTCGCTATCGTTTTTCTTCTGATTTTGATTACATTCGGGGTTGGCTTACCAACCCAGGCGAAAAGTTCATCCAAATCCGAAGCGCAGATTTTGCTCTATCATCATATTGCGAACCCATCCAGCGAATGGTTCGTTGATCCAAAGGATTTTGAGGAGCAGATGGCCTATCTGTCGGCAAACGGCTATCGCACGCTGACGATCAGCGAATATCTGGATAAGAGCGCGAAAAAGGATTTGGAACCGAAGTCGATTGTATTGACCTTCGATGATGGTTATCTCGATAATTACCTGAACGCCTATCCAGTCCTCAAAAAATATGGATTCAAAGGCACGTTCTATATCATCACCGGGCAAATCGGTATCGGTGGCTATATGACGTGGGCGCAACTGCGCGAGATGCACGCGGCAGGTATGGAGATCGGCGCACACACTGTTTCCCATCCATTTTTATCGCAGATCAATATCGGGGCGGCGTGGCTCGAAGTCTATCTCTCCAAAGTGCAAATCGCTCAGAATATCGGGGTCTTCCCGGCGACATTCGCCTATCCCTACAATGACCGCAATCCGCGTGTCCAGAAACTCCCCAAAATGGTTGGGTTTCGGGCAGCGCTGGCGGTTGACCCACACCGGGGGGATGAAGCCGGGAATCTGTTTACGATTCCGCGCAAAGCGATCCTGCGTGGTGATACCCTTAAAACGTTTGGGATGATCGCCGCGCGCTGATTCCGAAATCATAAACCAGACCCGGTGCTAAAGCAGCGGGCTAAACTCAAATTTAGAGTTGAAAATATGCGTTTCTGTCGAACTTGCGAGAAGGCTGTTAGAGTGAAGCGAATGTTAATTTCTTCTCATACGGAAACCGCATAAACAATGGTGGTTTGAAAATAGCAGAATCTGTATATCATTGCACTATGTGGTGGGTCATTATCACGGAGTCAGCTTTGATAAACCAAATCTATATTGATCAAGCGGTTTCCGTATCAGATATTCGCATACTTTTTGAGTTTAGCCCGGTGCTTCAGCGCCGGGTTTTGAAAGCTGCCCAATCATAAATTGTAAGGCGGGTGCTGCATGGCTGTCGTCAGCACTAGATGTAGCCAACAGTGAAAATCAGCCCAATTTATCATAGACCTGGTGCATACTGCGCGACATATTGCGCGTCAGGCCAGCGACCTGTTCGCTCGTCTCGCGCAGGCGTTGACTCAACACCTTGATCAGTTGCAAGGATAGTTCCGGGTTATCCTGCATCAGCGCGACCAGTGGTTCGTGACGCAAAACGAGCGTCAGGGTATCTTCGACGGCAAGCGCAGACGTTGGGCTGGGGCTGTTATCGAACAGCGTATCTTCGCCAAAATAGGAACGCGCTTCAAGTGTACTGAGGCGTGCCGAAGTGCGCGTCGCCTTATTCATCTTCTCGACTCCGACGCGCCCGCGCACGACGACGTACAGCACGCCCGTCTGATCGCCTTCTTCGATGATGACCTTGTTTTCGCGGAAATTGCGTTCTTCGCAGACCGCTGCCAGGACTTTCAACTGGTTAACGGTCATATTCTGGAAAAATGGAACGCCTCTGAGGAAAATGA
>CAYSOC010000025.1:0-49501 GCA_964432445.1 uncultured Anaerolineaceae bacterium | reverse complement strand
TATACTGCAATGCTATCTTTGAGTTTAGCCCTCGGCTTTAGCCGGGGGTCTTCTGCTTTCAACGGTGGATCTGAGTTGATCAATCCGGTTTTTTGCCGGGATGCCCCGGTCTATCCAACCCGTAGACGCGCAGCAACGGGAACACGCACAAAACGCCTGTGCTGTGATTGTTGAAATCCCCGACAATCTGGCGCGCAACCTCAACGAAACGATCCACTTCGGCTTCGGTTTTGACGATCATCAGCAGCGTTTTATGCTCGATAGATTTATCATCCAGCAAATCGCTCAGGGATGGCAGCAGCGGCAGGTCGTCGCGGAATCCTGCCTGCCGGAGTCGGTTGATCCCTGTGCTGTCCAGAATCGTGATTCCCGGCGCTCCGGCGTCTTCCCATGCCTTGAGAATCTGCGGCATCTGGCTGACATGGTTCAGGATGTACATGATCATATAACCCATGAAAGTTATTCCTTTTGTAAATTGAGAGATGGTTTTGGTTCCTGAAACACCCGTCGCACCAGTGGCGGCGTGATCAATGTGGTTGCCAGCGTGACCAGAACAATGGCAGGGAAAGTATTAGCCGGGATCATTTTGGCCTGCAAACCCACCGTAGCGATGATCAAACCCACCTCCCCGCGTGACACCATCCCGGCTCCGACCCGCAGCGCAGCGCGATTATCGAATCCGCTCAGGCGCGCACCCAGCCCCGATCCCAGCACTTTGGACAGGATCGCAGACGCCAGCAACGCAAGGGTAAATGGAATATCCGATCCATTCAATTCACGCAGATTGGTGCGCAGGCCAATGCTGACAAAGAAAACAGGAATGAGTAGCCCATAGTTGAGTTCGTGCAAGCCTGTTTCGATCTTATCCCGAACCACCCTGTCGACGCGCCCCAGCCCGATTCCCGCGATGAATGCCCCGGTGATGGCCGCAATCCCGCCGAGCGCTTCCGCAGCCCAACCGAGCAGCAAAGCGCTCCCGATGCTGAACGCCAGGACGCCGCTGCTGATCGGACGACGCGCCACCCAGACTGCAAACCGGGGAAGGAGAAACCACGCAATCGCCAGCGCCACCGCCAGAAAAATCGTCATCCGAACCACGACAATCACAACGTCCGCCAGACCGCCACCTGTCAGCGTCACTGCGATCAGGATAGATAGCATCAGGATCGCCAATACATCGTCTACCACTGCTGCGCCGAGCAGGGCGATCCCTTCCTTCGACTGCAACACACCAAGTTCCAGCATCGTCTGCGCCGAAATGCTGACGCTGGTTGCCGCCATACTCATGCCGATGAACAGTGCCGCTTCAAGAGAATAGCCGGAAATCAGTGCAATTGGAACAGCCAGCAGCAAAGGCGCAAACACACCGAATACGCCGCTGCTCACTGCGGCACGTCCAACCCGTCGCAGGTTTGCCAGATCAATTTCCAGCCCGGCGCTGAACATCAACAACAGGACGCCGAGTTCGGCAATATGTATCACCGTATCGGCAAGGTGAGTATCCGTGAAAACAGGCCAGTGCAGCATGTTCAACAGACTTGGCCCCAATACGATGCCGATGATCAATTCACCGAGTACGGCTGGTTGCCCCAGAAGGCGACTCAGATACCCGGCACTCTTCGCCGCAAGGATAATGATACCGAGCGACAGGAATAGCTCAATCACGGGGTTATGGCTCATAACACCGCCTTTCCTTTGAAATTCGCGCGTCACAGAAACGGATTGAACGAGGAATCGTTCAGCAGAGATTGAGGCTATCGATAGCGTACCCGCATTATAAATGGATTTTCGGCAGAGTTGCGTTAAACACGTCTATAACTCGAATTAAGATGGGCGACGATCTTAATTATTCTGGAAGCACTGTCCGGCGATTCTGGCTTTACAGATGGCCTGAAAATTCCAATAAACCCCTCCCCGCTGGCGAAGCCGGACTTCCAAACCCGCGCGAACTGGCTCCCTTTTCCTGCCAGCGGGGAAAGGGTTGGGGATAGGGGTCAATCCTTTTCGGACGGACTGTTACACTCAAACCGCCAGTGCAACCGGAGTGCAAACACCCGTTTTGCACTGTTTTAGCGTTCCTTTGCACTGGTTTTGCACCAGTTTTTCGCGGTATTGCATTTATGATTTTGGCAAAAATCTGACCGCGCTCTGAAAAGTTGTGAAAAAAAATCGGATTTATGCAGGCCAATACTGTTTCAGAAAAAGATGAATTGAATACTGCACCGCTGCTGGAAATGCGAAACATTACGAAACGCTTTCCGGGCGTGCTGGCGCTCTCCGATGTGAATTTTGACGCACGGCGCGGCGAAGTACACGCGCTGCTTTGTGAGAACGGCGCGGGCAAATCTACCCTGATGAAGATCATCGCGGGCGTATATACCCGTGATAACGGCGACATGATTTTCAAAGGGAAGCATGTTCATTTCAGCAACCCGCGACAGGCGCAAATCGCTGGAATTACGACGATCTATCAGGAGTTGAATCAGGTCGCGCAGCTTTCCATCACCGAAAATATTTTCATGGGAAGCGAAATCGAACGCGGCGTACTGCTCAACTGGCCGGAGATGCACGCCCAATCGCGCGAACTGCTTGCCCGTCTGCATCTGGATATTGATCCACGCACACCGATCAAAAATCTCGGTGTGGCGCAGCAGCAAATGGTGGAAGTCGCCCGCGCGCTGCACCACAAGTCCGACCTGATCATTATGGATGAGCCGACTTCGGCGCTCAGTATGCGCGAGATCGATGAACTGTTCGGGATCATCCGGCAATTAAAAGAGTCCGGCGTTTCAATCATCTACATCAGTCATCATCTGGATGAAACCTTTGAACTCAGTGATCGGATCACCGTCCTGCGCGACGGGCGACACATCGCTACCCAAAACACAAATACATTGAATACCGATTCCCTGATTCGGCTGATGGTAGGGCGCGACCTTTCCGAACAGTTCCCGAAGGAAACCAGCGATCCGGGGCGCGAGATTCTGCGGGTCGAAAATCTGAATCAGGGAACGCGGCTGAACAACATCAATTTCAGCGTTCATGCAGGCGAGGTATTGGGGATCGCCGGGTTGGTCGGCGCGGGACGTACTGAACTGGTGCGCGCCATCTTCGGCGCTGATCCGATTGACAGCGGGAAAATCCTGATTGATGGAAAACCCGTAAAGATTGGCTCGCCGCGTGACGCAATTCTAAATGGGATCGGTCTGCTCACCGAAGACCGCAAGCAACAGGGGTTGGTGTTGCGGATGTCTGTGCGCGAGAACACCACATTGGCAATTCTGGAACGCTTGACTGCATTACAGTTCACCAATCGGCGTAAGGAGAGCGAACTCACCGCGCGCTATATCAAAGAGATTGCGATCAAAACCCCAAGCGAAAACCAGATAGTCGGCAACCTTTCCGGCGGCAACCAGCAAAAAGTTGTGCTTGGGAAATGGATCGCCACCCAACCCAAAATTCTGATTTTCGATGAACCAACACGCGGCATTGATGTGGGCGCGAAAGTGGAAATTTATAAACTGATGAATCAACTGGCGCGACAAGGCGTGGCGATCCTCATGGTCAGTTCGGAACTGCCGGAAGTTCTCGGCATGAGTGACCGGATTCTGGTCATGCGCGAAGGCCGTGTCGCCGGGATATTGACCCGCGCCGAAGCGACCCAGGAAAAGGTGATGGAACTTGCAACGAGTACACAGGAGAACGGCGTTCTTGAATAGCACACGCGCAAATCCGGGCAGGACGTTAATGAGATTGGTGGCAAGCACTGGCCCGCTGCTGGTACTGGGAGTGCTATATGTCCTCTTGTGGCTGGCCTCTCCTGCCTTTCGCAAGCCGACCAGCCAACTCTTGCTCTTGCTGGAAGCAGCGGCAATCGGTGCAGTCGCGGCAGGCCAGACCTTCGTCATTCTGACAGGCGGGATCGATCTCTCGGTAGAAGCGATGGTTTCCTTTAGCAGCATCGTCGCCGCGATTCTGATCGCTGGCTCGAATGTTTCTGGCGGGCAGATAGCGCGCGGCATCCCAAGTTATCTGGCGATTCCGATTGCGTTGCTGATCGGGCTGGGTATCGGGTTATTTCAGGGCGTGCTGGTCACAATCTTTAATATCAATCCTTTTATCGTCACGCTTGGATTCAGAAGTATTTTGCTCGGCGTTTCGCTGGTGATTACACGCGGCGCACCGATCAACGTGGCAACAGACCCCTTTCAGGATTTTATCCAAAGCACGGTTTTTGTGGGCGATCTGCGGATTCCGATGCCATTCATCATCGTTTTCATTATCTATGTGCTGGTGTGGGTGATGCTGCGCCACACCAAGCTGGGACGCTACACCTATGCCATCGGCGGCAACGAGACAGCGGCGCGACTCTCTGGCGTGAACGTCACGCTGGTGAAGACACTGATCTATGGGATCAGCGGATTGCTGGCCTCGGTGGGTGGCATTCTGGTACTTGGACGTTTGCAATCCGGCGCGTATCAGAACGGAACGGATATGACGCTGATCTCGGTGGCGGCTGTTGTCATCGGTGGCACAGCGCTCTCCGGTGGCTCTGGCGGGATATGGGGAACGCTGGTCGGCGTCCTGATCATCCGTCTCGTACAACAGGGGTTGGTGTATCTGGACGTGCAATCGAGCGCCAAAGACATCGTGATCGGCGCAATCATCGTCCTCGCCGTACTGCTGGATGTGATCCGGCGCGGCGAAATCAAATGGCTGAAACTTCGACGCACCGCACCAGGCAGCCAGTAAAGATAACTTGCGATCCGACGGGGCAATGAACCCGTTTAAATAAAGTCGGCACGGGTTGGATCGAACCCTGCAAACAGGAGTTTTGGGAAAAATGCGTAAACGGATTAGTATTCTTCTTGCTTTGCTGGCGCTGTTGAGCGTCGCGCTTGCCTCGCCAAATGTGCCGAATGCTCTGGCTCAGGGCAAGACGCACTATGTCGGATTTGTTCCCCCGGCATTGACCAGTCCCTTCCATGTGGCGATGGTCGAAGGCGCGACAGCCCGCGCAAAGGAACTCGGCTGGAAGCTGGATGTGCAAGCACCCGCCAGCGAAGGCGACTTTCAGGCGTTTGTGACGACAGTCCAGCAACTTCTGGAAAAAGGTGTCGAAGCAATCAGCATCAACCCGATTGGTACAGACTCGGCAGTAACGGCAGTCAAGGCCGCCAACGCCAAGAAAATCCCGATTCTGGCGCATAACTTCATCACGCCGTTCTCCGAAGGCACAGTGAATCAGTACATCGGATACGATCAATGGGGCGGCGCGGCGAATCTCGCCAAATATACCTGCGAACTGATCGCCAAAAAGTACAACAGCAAGCCCGCCGAAACCAAAGGCAAGGTTTATATCCTGCTCGGCATCGAAAGCATCTTCTCGCACCGCCGTACCGGTGGCTTCAAGGCTGGTCTGACGAAGTATTGCCCGAACGTCAAGGTCGTTGGCGAGCAGACCGCCGAATGGCTGCGCACCAAAGGCTCTGAAGTGGCAACCATCGCCCTCCAGAAAGACCCGGATATTGACGCCTTCTATGGCAACAGCGACGAAATGGCGATTGGCGCGGCGCTTGCTGCCGAAAAGCTCGGCCTGAAGATCAACAAGGATTTCTTCGCAGTCGGTATCGACGGCAACCAGCCAACACTTGACCTGCTCAAGCAAGGCAAGTTCAGCGCGACACTCGGTGTCGATCCGTTCCGTATGGGCGTTACCGTTATAGACACAATGGACGCGATTCTCAAGGGTGAGACTGCCCCGAATATTCTGCTCACGCCGTCGGTGGTGGTGACGCCGGATAATCTGGCAGATTACCTCGCGGGCAAGCTGTGGACAAAGCCAGTCGGTGGCAAGCCGGAACTCGATAACGATAAGCCAACCGTTGACGACAGCGTTGCGACACCCGCCGCAACTGCTGCAAAATAAAAACCTGCTTTGAGTTTAGCCCTCGGTTGTAGGCGGTCTACAGTCCGACAAATTTTCCAGACCCGGCGCTGAAGCACCGGGCTAAACTCAGAGATATGGCAACCGCCCGACAAGGAATCAGCATTGACTGACGCTGATTTACGCGCACGTTTGATAGAACCCGGGCTTGCAACACTATCTTTGAGTTTAGCCGGGGGATTTCTATCTCAACAGGTGTCGGACTTCAGGAGTTACGGCGAACGGAACGCTACCGTAAACTTCGTTCCCTTCTTCACTTCGCTCTCAACCTGAATTTCGGCACGGATACGCTGGATGATCTCCCGAACGATGCTCAGACCGAGGCCGTTTCCTTCGATCTGTCCGCGGGTGCTGGCGCGATAGCGTGCCTCAAAAATACGCGGAATCTCTTCTGTCGGGATGCCAACACCGCTATCCTGTACGATCAGGTTCAGTCTCTCATTTTCCACAGTCGCCAGAACGCGCACCGAACCACCCATCGGCGTATATTTGATGGCATTGGAGATCAGGTTGCGCGCAATGGTCTTTACGTCTTCCGGCGCACATACCACCGCCGGAGCGTGCGAATCCTCTACCGCTGCCCATTCCATCCTGATCTCGTTGATTTGTGCCAGCGGCGCGAGTTCATTGAATGCCTGCCGGATAATCAGTAACGGAGTGGCGGTAACGATTGGAGTTGTGCCTGTCGCTTTTTTCTGGCGGCGCGCGGGGTCGAGCAGGCTGGTTATCAACCCGCGCATTTCGTTGACCTGTTCCATCGCCTCGCCAATCATCTGGCGGCGTTCATCGTCTGGCATTCGTTCATAATAGGAGAGCAGGTTGCTCAACCCCAACGTCATCACTGCCAGCGGCGTTTTCAGTTCATGCGAGGTGTAGGCAACGGCCTGTTCCCGGCGCGATTCAACTTCGCGCAGCAGGGTAACGTCGTTCATCTGCGCCAGAACGCGGTCTGTCCCGACAGTGACCACCGTAAATTGCAGGATGCGCTCCTCGTGATTGGAGCCGGGAACGCGATAATCGAAGGAATCTGTTTCCCCGACCTGACTGGTCGCCTCGCGCAGCCGTTCCAGCAGCAACCCGTCAGGTCCATCGATCTCAAGCGGGAGATCAAAATCGGTCTGATACAACCGAAGCGCCTGCAATGCCGCCGGGTTCGCCATGATCAGGCGTCCATTTTCGACAACGATCATCCCGCTGGGCGAAGAGTTCATCACTGTTTGCAGCAATTCCAGCCGTTCGTTGAGGAATTCCTGCAAACGAATATTGCTGATCTGCGTTGCGGTCAGGCTTGCCAGCAGCGTGATCAACTGGATTTCATCATCCCCAAAGGGCTTTCTGCCAAAGGCGCGATGTGCCGCCACAATCCCTATCGACTGATCTTTAACAATCAGTGGCACGCCGAGATAGGAGCCGCCATCCTCATAATTGCGTACCAGTCCACGCGCGTTTGACCAGACTTCGCGGCAAAAATCGCCGGGAGGCCATTCGCCGTCTGGCGAGATGTCATGTCCCAGCGAAAGGATAGGCATCAGAACCTGTTCGTCCTGATCCCAGAGGAGGATGGCGCTCAAGCGGCAGTTGAGCAGAATCAGCATATTTTCGAGGACAGCCTGTACCGTTGTGCGGATTGACGCGGCAGGCTGCCCCATCAGTTCCAGCGCAATTTGATAGAGATAGGCGAGTTCGACGGCGCGCTGTTGTTCCCGATACAGCGCCTGTTCCAGTTCCATATCACTCATAAGCAAAGAAACTTATTTCCAGCAACGGGTCGAGTAGTTTATTGTCCGATCCAAGCCGTACTTCCCATTTCCCGGTGTAGACCCCGCCTTTACGCGGCGTCCGACCCTTGAAAATGAATTTGGCTTCGCCGTTGGGCGGGACATTCTGCGTATTCTCCATGATGATTTTTGTCGCCGCGCCGAAACTCTCGCCGCTGGAATAACGGATATAGGTTCCGGGCAACCAATCACAGTCGCCAGTATTGCGCAGGACAATCTCATAGCTGAAATCGTTATTCGCCTTGATCGGTTCCTGCTCCGGTGTTTTCGAGCGCACCAGCTTATATTGTGGACGACAAAGCAACGCAGTGGCCGTGTAATTGACAGTTGGCGTGATTGCGGCCAATTGCGTCTGGCGAATCACTAACAATGTGGCCGCCAGCGAAGTCTGGGTCATACCAAGTGAAATATTGGTTGCTGCAATGAGTGTAGCCGTGATGTTCTGAGTTGGTGTGAACGTGATGCTAGGCGTAAAGCTGACCGTCGGCGTTGGCGAATAGGTTGGGGTAAATGTTGGTGTGAACGTCAGGGTATAGGTTGGCGTGAATGTCGGTGTGTAGGTTGGCGTGAATGTCGCCGTATAGGTCGGCGTCTCGGTATAAGTGCTGGTATAGGTTGGCGTAAAACTTGGCGTCAGAGACGGTGTGACCGTTGCTGTGTAGCTTGGGGTCAGCGTTGGCGTGAAGGTTGACGGGATCGTCGGGGTGAAGGTGACCGTCGGGGTCGCTGTTGGCGTGCTGGTTCCGTTGAATAAAGCTGGCAAAATGCCAAAGGCGTAACCAGCAGCCAGTGTTCCCAGAATACCAATAATAACAATAATGCCGCCGATACCGAGCCAGCGTGAACCGCCACCCGATTCGGGTTTGACTTCGACCTTATCCTTGCCAGTGTCGCCATCGGGTTTATACGAACGAATGCCGCTGGAAGGCGGTTGACCGCCATTCCGCATAGAGGGTGGAATGACAATCGGAATTTCGCCTGTGCCATGCTTGATCGCGTCATAACTGGCGTTGATCGCCGCCAGGAATTCATCAGCAGTCTGGAAGCGGTCTGCGGGTTCCTTCGCCATCGCTTTATAAATCAAATTCTGGAAGGCTTCCGGTGTATCCGGCGCAATTTTGGCGATGTCGGGGATCGGTTCGTTCAGGTGTTTGAGGATAACGGCAAGTGGGGCTTCGGCATCGTAAGGGAGTTTACCTACCAGCAACTGGAACAGGATCACCCCCAGTGAATATATATCCGAGCGTTCATCGCCCTGCTCTCCCAGTCCCTGTTCCGGGGCCATATATGCTGGCGTGCCGACCATCCCACCACTGGCGGTGAACTGAATCCCGGTGACGATTTTGGCGATGCCGAAATCTGTGAGAATCACACGATCATCAGCGTCAAGCATCAGGTTGGCAGGCTTTACATCGCGGTGGATCATGCCGCGCGCGTGCGCATAGGAGAGCGCTTCGCACGCCCCGCGCATAATCTTGTAAACCTGGTCGAGTGTAAATTTCTCGCCGCGTGCGAACATTGCTTCGAGTCGTTCCTTGAGCGTCTGCCCACTGATCAACTCCATTACCATATAATACGATTCGCTGGGGGAATCATACTCGAAGTCATAAACCTGAACGATGTTGGAATGGCGCAACCGGGCAACGTTCTTCGCCTCGCGCTCGAATCGCTCTTTGAACTCTGGATCATCTGCCAGAAAAGGGTGGAGGAGCTTTACCGCGACAAAGCGATCCAGATTTGGCTGGCGAGCCTTATAGACTTCCGCCGTTCCCCCGCGTCCAAGTCGTTCGATAATCTCGTATTTGCCGAGTTGTTTAATCGCCACTGTGGTTGGATTGCCTTCCGACTGTCTGTGCCGCGTTGCCAGTCAACTATAACCGATTTATCCGCAACACTCAACCAATTCACAGGAAACAGGATAGAATTATGCGGACTCAGACCGATAGGAGAGCTATGCCCGCCGCGCGCCCCATGCCCGAAATCTGCCCATTTCTTGCGGCAGCCAGTGACCCGGATTCGGTGTTGAACTATGCCTCACCGCAGAATCGTTGCCACAAGCTGGGCGATCCTGTCGAAGTCACTGCCGATTATCAGGCTGAATACTGCCTCCGCGCGCGGCACTGGTTTTGTCCGGTCTATACCGGGGCGCTCAAGCGGCCTCCGCTGCCAATTCACGCCGAAGTGGTTGCTCCCGGCGATGCCTCACGCGATACCCAGCCCTCGCGCCCCGGCGCAAAACCGATTCCTGTTCCCGCCAAACCGCCACGCGCCCGCACCTTGCAGATTATACTTGGGCTGGCGCTGGTTGGCGCATTGGCGGGCGGGAGCATTTTTGCATTTTCACGGCTTTCCGAAGCGCCGCCACCTGCTACCGCTACCCCCACACCAACAGTTGATCCCTCTCCCGTTATCACCGATACGCTCATGCCGACGCCGACGGAACTCCCCAGCGAGACGCCGACCCTGACACCGACATTTACTTTTACCGCAACTAACACGCTGACGTTCACGCCAACCGCAACCGATACACCTACAATCACGCCCACTGCCACAATTACCCCAACGCCCAAAGCCTGCCAGATTCCAACCGACTGGGTGAAATATACGGTCACATCGGGCGAAACCTATTTCAAGATTGCCGGACGCTATGGCACAACCGTCGAGGTATTGCAGCGTGTGAACTGTCTGAACGATCCGGGGCGACTGCTCACGGGGCAAACCATTTATGTTCCGCCCTTGCCGCCAGCAAGCCCAACAACAACCAGCACGCCAAACGCCGCGCCTACGCCCTGAAATGGGTTCACCACCAGCAGGCAGAAAATTTCCTGCTTTTCAATTTTAGATCGTGATGGGGAAACCGTGTTGACAAAGTTCTCTCAGAAAATAAACATATCGCCCCGGTTATGGAAAGAAACACCCATGTTCACCCGAAATCGGAACGCCCCGTTCATTCTCTTCATGTTGTTTGGGCTGGTGCTAGTATGGCAGCCAGTGCGTGCGCAGGCGCTATTGGTACAACCTCTGTCAGATAGTTTGGATGACGCTATCAAAGCGGCTCTCGGCCCAAATTATCGCCCAATGGATTTTCCAACAACACAGCAGGCTAAACTCCTCGCCGCCGACAAGGGAGATGGGGATGTTTTTGGCTACTCAGTGGCGTTGAGTGGCGACGGCAACACCGCCCTCGTTGGTGCATATTCTGAAGACGACGGCGAGATAGCGAATAACGGCGCGGCTTATGTCTTCATCCGTTCGGGTAGTGTCTGGACACAACAAGCCAAACTCCTCGCCGCCGACAAAGCAGGAGATGATTACTTTGGCGCTTCGGTATCCCTGAGCAGTGATGGCAATACCGCGCTCGTTGGTGCGAATGGGAAAGACGACAACGGGATAGATAGCGGCGCGGCCTATGTCTTCACACGCTCCGGCAATATCTGGACACAACAGTCTAAACTCCTCGCCGCCGACAAAGCAGGAGATGATTACTTTGGCGCTTCGGTATCCCTGAGTAGTGATGGCAATACCGCGCTCATCGGGGCCTCCGGCGAAGACGACAGCGGAACGGCAAACAATGGAGCGGTCTATATCTTTACACGTAATAGTGGTGTCTGGACGCAGCAAGATAAACTCCTTGCGGCTGACAAGGCAACGGAAGATTTTTTTGGCACTTCGGTGTCTCTGAGCAACGATGGCAATACCATCCTTGTCGGCGCATTTACTAAAGACGACAGCGGAACGGCAAACAATGGGTCGGCATATATCTTTACGCGCGTTGGTAGTGCTTGGACACAGCAGGCTAAAATTCTCGTTGCTGACAAGGCAGATAGTGATTACTTTGGCTGGTCGGTATCCCTGAACGGCGACGGCAATACCGCGCTCATTGGTGCGAATGGGAAAGACGCCAATGGAATAGATAGTGGCACGGCCTATGTCTTCACACGCTCTGGCAATATCTGGACACAGCAAGCTAAACTCCTTGCTACCGACAATGCAACAGGGGATTACTTTGGCTATTCGGTATCCCTGAGCAGCGATGGCAACACCGCCCTCATTGGCGCAAATACTGAATCGGACAGCGGAACGTTATACAACGGTGCGGTCTATATTTTCACACGCATTAGTGGCATCTGGATGGAGCAAACCAAATTACTGACCGCCGATAAAGCACCCGGTGATAAATTTGGTCAGGCTGTGTCTCTAAACGATGACGGTAGTACCGCGCTCATTGGTACTCCTTTTAAATCTGACAGCGGGATGATCTACAACGGCGCAGCGTATATCTTCACAGATGCGTTGCCGCCAACCGCAACCAGCACACCTACGAATACACCTGTGCCATCACGTCCCGATACGATTGGCGTCTACAAGGATGGGGCATTCTACCTGCGCAATGAGAATAGCACCGGGTCAGAAGACATCCTGTCCTATTTCGGCGGCGATCCGGGCGACTTGCCAACAGCAGGGGATTGGAATGGCGACGGGGTGGATACGATTGGCGTCTATCGCAGCAGTACCGGGTTCTTCTTCCTGAGCGATTCCAGCACCTCCCCAACGGTGAGCTATACGGTGCTGTTCGGCAATCCCGGTGATACGCCATTCGCGGGCAGGTGGACAGCCGATATGACCCACGATGGGATCGGTGTCTATCGCAACAGCAGCGGTATCCTCTATCAGAAGAAAGACCTGACTACTGGTTTCGACGACTTCTTCGGTATCTATGGTGATCCCGGCGATCAAGGCATCGCAGGCGATTGGGATGGGAATGGTTTCGACAGCATTGGCATCTATCGCCCCGCAACCACTCACTGGTTTCTGAGCAACAACAGCACGCCGGGTGGCATCACCTTCAGCGACATCGACTTTGACTGGTCTATTGGCGACAATCCGGCAGTGATTGGCGACTGGGATGGCGACCTGGATAGCACGCCGGGATACCTGACAGCTACCGGGAACTTCGTACTGCATCCGAACAATGCCGCAGTGGGTACAGATAATGTGTTCCCCTTCGGCCCGATAGATGGCAAACCGATTTCTGGTAAATGGATCGCCCCGTCCAGGCCTCCGGTCAGCGCCGTGATCAACACTGGCAGAGGTGGCGGGAACACAGGTGATACGGATTCAGTGGGCGGCGATTAAATCCTGCTACATCGGTATAGATTGTACAATTGATGGATAGATAGTCCTGAAATCCATCTTCTTTACCCGGTTTCCATATCAGACCCGGCGCTGAAGCACCGGGCTAAACTCAAAGAGTGGATAACCGCCCGACAAGGAATCAACACCGTCCTGACACTGCCTTACACGCGCCTTCGGTAGAAACCCAAACCTGCAACTCTAATTTTGAGTTTAGCCCTCGGCTTCAGCCGGGGGTCGTCTGTGCCTTTAGTTATTGCCCCCTGGACGGAGCGCCATTACGGTGAAACTGGAATCAGCGTAGGTGCTGGCGTTGCGCGTGAACTGCTTGCTCTGGCGCGTTGTCACATCATAGAAATACATGGTCGCTTCTTGTCCGCCACCCGTATTTTCATTAAAGATGATCAGGTTATCCTGCCAATAGATGCGCCGCGCTTCGGTGCGTTCAATCGCCGGGCCGGGGGAGAGAGTTCCGGTTCCAGCATTCAGGACTTGCAACGCGCCACAATCGGGATCGCCCACATTGATGTAATTTCCCGCACAAAGATCGATCAACAGGCGGTTGCTATCGGCTGCCCAGGCGAAGTCGTTGACCTCGAACGGCATTTCAATCGAGCGTCGTACTCCCGTCGCTGTTTCGATCAGTTCCACCGAAAATTTGCGCAAATTGATGACGCAGGCAATCGCCAGAAAGCGCGTATCCGGTGACCATTTCATAGCGGGGTAGCCGGGACAGGTTGTGCCAGTCGGCATGGTGATCGTTTGCGCTTTTTGTGGATTCTTCATGTTGCGAATGCCGAACCCAACACATCCCCGATTACCGATCTGCGCGCAATAGGTCAGATAATTCACATCCGGGGAAAGCATCTCCAGGCCGGATTGCGGCGCACCATCATCGAGGATAAACAGCGTTTGCAGGGTGTCATTGGCGACGGTATAGCTCAGAACTTTGCCCGGTACGCTGGTTTCATCGTAGATATAGAGCAGGCTGCCATCGTGCGCCCATCCCAGAATAGTGGGCGAAAATAGCCCCGGTACTTTCAGTTGGGAAATCGACTTCGACTGCCCGGTTTTGGCATTGATCAACAGCACCGAGCCGATTTGTTCGTCCCATTGCACCATCGCCAGCGTATTGCCATCTGGCGAGAGCGCCGCCGGCGGGCGTACATCCCAGGGAATGATGATCCCATCTACTGGAAAACGTTGCAGAACCGTCTGCGGTGGCGTCTGCCCACCGATGGTCGTTTTCACGCTGGCGAGTTGATAGGCCTGGGTTGCCTCGACAGACTCATCCCGGAACATATAGAGCAGTTCATAGGTGCGTCCGGGGATTCCATTTGTTAGCGTGACAACGGGCGTTGGCGTTGGCGCGGGGCTACATGCCGTGATGATCAGCATCAGCAAAACGAGCAGATTTCTACGGTTGAACATCAGGCACGCTCCGCAATAAATCGTAACACCGGACGACGGACCGTGAATGCAACCCCCGCAACCAGATACAAAGATAACAAGCCGAGTTGCGCACCAATGGTTTCCCATGTCGGGTGAATGCCCGTCAGTGCCGCGATGAAATAGGGCAGGCGTGGAATATATTTCGCCGCCGATGTTACCGGGAAATAGCCACTCTCCTGCAATTGCCAGACCGCCCCGCCGATGAACGCCACCGAAAGCAACGCCAGAAGCGGCAGCGTTATTTTCAGAAACAGCGTCGGGGAAAGTTCGCGCCCGCTGCGCCCGATGAATCCTGTCAAAATGATCATTAAAATAATGGCGACCCCGATGCCAATCAAGACATAACCCTCACTGCGTTTACTGTAACCGATCAGTGTTTCATAGGTAAGCGCCGTTTCGATCCCTTGCCGAAAGAACGCACTGAACCCAATCAGGGTAAAGCCAGCGGTATTACCCGCCACCATCTTCGCCCATGTGCGGGCGCTCATGGTTTCCAGCCAATAGCGCGAATCCAGCCGACGCAACATCCAGAGATTCACCCAGAACAGCATGAATACCGCTGCCACTGCCGCCGCCGCCGAGATGAACTGTTGCGCTACCGGGATTGTGATCAGCAGCGTGTGTAATGCGATCCACACTCCTGCGCTCATGAACAGCGCTAGTCCTGCTCCGAGCAATACATAGCGCCCCATACGTCGCACCCCCGACGCCCGCAACGCCCCCATCACAATCGTGATGATCAGGATAGCCTCGAAGCCCTGCCGGAGTGCAATCACAAAACTGGTTGATCCGGCGATTAACGGCGCGAGTCTTGCGCCACTTTCATCGAACATGGAATCAATCTCGATTAGTCCATCGCGCACCTGCCGGACAATATCCTCAACCTCTTCCGGCGGGCGACGCAGTTGCATTTTGGAGCGCATATCCGCGAATTTGTATTCCATATCCACTACCAGATCACGGTTGAAGGTGCGGAGGGGAGGTTCGGCATTCTCGAAATAGTCCAGATAGGCAGCACGCGCCAACCTGAACGCATTTTGAAACTCGCCGCGCCGATATGCACCCATCGCGTCGGTAATCAGCGCGCGTGCATCGGCGGTGATCCCGGTCACATCAGGTTTATCGGCGGGGGAATTATCCTGAGCGCGGAGCGAAATCGGGAATCCTGCTAACAATACAATCAATATAATCAACGCAATACAACCGGGTTTGTTCATCCGGGGATGTTCCTGTTTGGGAAACATTCAAAAGATAGCACCCTTTCGAGGCAGTTGCTAATCTGCCGGGGCGAACGCTAATTTTTACTCGAACATATGTTATGATTATTATATAAGAAGAATATGCCCACTGTCTGGAAATCCAGGTAGAAAACTGATTTTAAAGATGCCTGAAAATACAGAACAATTCATTGCGCGTATGAAATTGCGCGAACTCCGCGAACAACGGGATCAGCTTCGCGCAACCTACGCAGAACTCCAGAAAAAAAGCACGTCTGCCACTACGCTGGAAGAACAACTTCAATTGCTCTACGATGGGTTGCGGGAAATCAAGCTCACGCAAACCTCGCTGCATCCCGATGTAGAAAACCTTGATGTATTGTTGCAACGTGGCGCGAACAGCGCGATCTCGGATGAATTGCTCAAATTCTGGCTGACACGTTTGCAGACAGAACTGGCAACCGGGCAACTGCGCGCCGAGTTTGTCTATCTGTTTGGGGCGCTTCTTGAAGAATGGGCAACCGACAGGCAAACCGTATCCGCGCCGAGCCGTGAGCAGGAACAGGCCACCCAAACGCTCCGCGCAAAGCTGGCAGACACGCCAGCCGATGTTAACCCCGATGAAGTCTTGAAGCCGTTCTTCACCTTTCTCGAATGGCAAATCAACCGAGAACTCTCTGATCAGGCAGAACTATATGAGATATTAGACTCGCCCGTTTGGGACGAGGAAGCCTCTACGGTGCTAAAACATCTTGAGGGAAGCATTTATCGTTCGGCGACCATTCGCAGCGAAGCAAAACGTTATCTGGCGAATGATGACGCGCGCCGGGAACTTGCCGATGCCTTAACCATCCTTATTAGCCATATTGAGGAATGGCGTTGGCCCGAAGACGGTGTACCTTGCAATATCGTCGAGGCGGGTCACCGATGGCGCTTGTTTCTGGATGAAGAGTTCCCGATGGCTTGCTTTCTTGAGATTGTGGGGCTGCGACTCAACCAATATCTGAAACGGCAACTTATAACCATACGTGGAAACAGAGTCGCTCGATTGACACGGCTGCGAGAGTTGAACGCGCCTGCCATCATTCTGGAAAATGAAGAGCGTATGATGAGGGAAGAGTGGAGCCGAGCCACCGATGGGGATATGGAACATGGAGAAGGATCGTCTACCTTAACACCCGATCCCTATTCGATTATGGCAAAACGCCTCGCGGCGCAGCAGGGTTTGCGCATTATCACGTTGTTGGATCGCTATTCCGGGGAGCAGTCTACAAGTGCAATGGAAACCGCCCTTGCGCTGATCAATGCCGAAATTGAACTCCATCGCGCGGCTTACCCTGAAGCTCCTTTGTATGTCCTGAAAGTCGATATTCAGGACTTCTATGCCAGCATCAACCACAATGTCCTGGAAAAATTCCTGCCGATATTCAAACTACCCGGCAAGTATGATGATTTCATATCCCGTTATCTCCGCGTTCCAGTCCGTTTTGGAAATGATGTGGTCAAAACCGGGCAGGGCATTCCCAATGATCGTGTCCTGTCGAACTGGCTAGCTGAACTTGTCATGCTGGCGCTTGATCGCTATATCCTATCTGGCTCTTATGTACAAATCGTGCGTCTGGTCGATGACATTTGTATCATCTCGCCTTCGGGGGACAAAGCTGTCGCTGCGTGGAAAGCGATTCAGGAATTTTGCAAAGCGGTTGGTTTGACAGTAAACGCTTCCAAAAGCGGCTCTGTGACGATCAACGGCGAGGCGGTTTCCGAACTACCTGAAGGCAGCCCCAAATGGATGACATTATTACTGGACACAAACGGGCAATGGCATGTGAATCAAACCGTTGTCGCGGAATATACAGCGCGGATACGCCAGCAACTCGAACAGGCATCGACCACGCTGGCGCGGGTTGAACTCTATAACAATGCGTTGCAGTACCTGAAAGATAATCTTGCTTTTGGGGCATTTCTGGGCGAGACGCACCGCAGGGAAATCAACGATGCATTGCTCAACTTCCATGCACATCTCTTTGGTCCCAACCAGAGCATCGTCAGGAAAATTACCGATGGGATACGCCAGAAATTCGGCCTGGAAAATTTTATATCAAGCATTCCAGAGGCGTGGCTCTATTGGCCTTTGACTGCCGGGGGATTGGGGCTGAAACAAACGGCGGTAATCACCGCAAGCTATACCAGAGCCACCGAATACCAATTCAAGATACTTCCGCCGAAGGAACGCGGAGCAAATTGGGAATACGTCAACAATGGCTGGTGTAGCTTTTATGATAGCCGTCTGCGTCTCGTTCAACCCGCCGCACCTGCGCCGACCAGGATTTTGGAAACGCTGGTGACAGATTTTATTGCACGCGGCTCCCTGCTGACCAGCGGACGACAGCACAATCTGGGTTTCTATTGGCGCTGGATCGTGTATACGTTCGGGCCACAGATTCTGGAACGGTTCGGGTCATTCCGCTTCCTGATCACGGAGCTTGTTCCGATGCAGTTGATACAGCAACGCCGGATCGGAAGCGACGAAGCCGAATTGGAGTAAATGAGCCAACTTCCTATACTGCTCTGAAGCCGTTCGCAATTTACCGGAAATTGCGCTATTATTCACAAATAATTAGCTTCGGTGAGCAAATTATGTTAGCAGAACTTGGCATTATTTCTTTGGGCTTGGCGTTCCTGTGCGCGATCTTTGCACTGCTGGCGTCCGCCTATGGCGCGGTAAACAAGGTGGATCGCTGGATACGGAGCGCGCGTAATGCTGCCCTGATGACATGGCCTTTGCTCACCTGCGCCTGTATCGCCATGAGCGCCGCGCAGCTTTCCGGCGAATACAATATTGCCTATGTTTGGTCTACTGTTAATAGTGGTGAGCCTCTATTTTATAAAATAACGGCGCTTTGGGGTGGACAGCCGGGATCGTTGCTATTCTGGTCGTGGATGATGTCCACCTTTACCGCTGCTGCAATCCTGCTCAACTGGCAATCCGAGCGTCGTCTGATGCCCTACGTGGTCACGTTCACGATGGGCGTGCTGACATTTTTTCTATTTCTAAACTTCATCGTCGAAAATCCATTTGCACGTTATTGGTGGAATGGTTCGAGCGATCCGATTATTTCTGTGTTCGCGCCGGGGGGGATGACCCTCTTTCAGCCGAACGACGGCAAAGGGCTAAATCCTCTGCTGCGCCATCCGGGGATGGTGATTCACCCGCCAATGCTCTATGCGGGCTTTGTCGGGTTCGTGATTCCCTGGGCGTTCGGTATGGCGGCGTTGGCCTCTGGTGAATTGAACAGCAATTGGATACGCGCAACCCGGCGCTGGACGCTCGTTGCGTGGCTATTCCTGAGTCTTGGTCTGATTCTCGGCGGGCGCTGGGCATACGATGTATTGGGTTGGGGTGGCTACTGGGGCTGGGACCCGGTGGAAAATTCGGCGCTTCTGCCCTGGCTGGCGGGTACGGCGTTCCTGCACAGCGTCATGATTCAGGAAAAGCGCGGAATGCTCAAAGTCTGGAATCTCTTTCTGGTGATCCTGACATTCCTGCTGGTTGTACTCGGCACGTTCAACACACGCTCCGGTCTGGTCGAAAGCGTGCATAGCTTCGCGCGTAGTCAGGTCGGATGGCCGATGTTCATCTTCGTTGCATTGACAGTAGGTATCAGCCTGGGGTTGTGGATATGGCGCTGGCAGCGCGGCGATCTCCGCAGCGACAATCAACTGGATGGCCTTCTCAGCCGCGAATCCATGTTTATCCTGAACAACTGGGTATTTCTGGCGATCACATTGCTGGTTGCCTGGGGCATCTATGCGCCGACATTCAGCGAACTCATCACGGGCGATAAAATCACGCTCGGCGTCGAGTTCTATCGCTATTACGTGATCCCGCTGTTTGGCGCGTTGTATGTTCTGATGGGTATCGCACCGTTGGTTGCCTATAAACGCATGTCGTGGAAGGCACTTGGTCGTTCATTGAGAATCAGCCTGATCGGAACAGCGCTCTTTGTCGTCGTGCTGATCGTAATCGGGACAACACCCGGCGCGGTGTTTGCCTACGGTCTGGTGATGCTGGCGTTCCTCAGCACCGTGATTGAATATTTACGCGGCGCACAGGCACGCATGAAGGCGCACGGCGAGAATGCCTTACTAGCGCTGAGGATGTTGTTTGTACGCAATCAGCGCCGCTATGGTGGCTATTTTATTCATCTCGGCGTGGTGATTATCGGGTTTGGCGTGATCGGCAGCACAGTCTATCAGCAGACGACACAGCAGAGCGTCAACCCCGGCGAAACGATCAATCTGGGCGAATATACCTTGCGCTATGATGGCATCTATCAGGCTGATGCCGACGACGGGCGTGCAGTTCTGATCTCCAACGCCACCGTATTTCGCAACGGCGTTGAGGTAACACGGATGTACCCGCGTAAAGATTTCTTCGGGGAAGGGATGAACCCCTCGACCATCGCTGGACAATATAGCACGATTGACGCCGATTTTTACGTATTGCTGGATACATGGCAGGGTGAACGCGCAACGTTCAAGATTTATCTGAACCCGCTGATCAATCTGGTCTGGTGGGGCGGGATCATTCTGGTGATTGGAACGGTACTGGCGGCATGGCCTCGCCCGGAGCGCGAATATGTTGTGGTGCGCCAGATAGTGCAGCGGGCAACGGCATGATCTTTATGAACAATTCTCTGATCCCGGCGCTAAAGCACCGGGCTAAACTCAAGATTAGAAATAAATTTCTGCTGGAAAAAGACAAGTTTGCAGGGGATAGAAAAAAAATCCAATTCTCTCGAATAAATATTGGCGTACACATGGCAACTACATTTTTGAGGTTAGCCCGATGCTTTAGCGCCGGGCTTGTGATCATTTTCCTGTTTGCCCACATCGCGCCCGCTCACGCCCAAACCCCGCAGCCCACTCCTGTACCAGATGACGCAGTGAACACCATCTCGCGCGGATTATATTGTCCGGTTTGCCAAAATGTGACGCTGGAAGCCTGCCCGACAGAGGCTTGTTCCCGCTGGCGTGAGCAGGTGCGTGAACTGATCGGACAAGGTAAATCGGAAACAGAAATCCGCCAGTATTTCATCGAAAAATTCGGGATGCGTACTGTTGGCGTCCCGACGGATACCACCGGGCAGATTTTGACTATCGCCCTGCCATTTGCATTGGTATTGATTGTGGGTGGTTTTCTGGCGATACAGGCGGTGCGGCGGCGCAGCAAAGTAAATACCCTCGTGCCAGAGGCGGCAGAACAATCCATCCCATTGGATACCGATTATGTGGCACGGCTCGAACAGGAATTGAAGGAACGCAAATAGGAATGTCAACGGAAACAACTCGTCGCCGTTCATGGCTTTTTCCGCTGGTGGTTGTCGGCATCGTCGGCGCAATTCTGATCGGCTTTGCCATCACGTTGGACGCTAATAATCGCGGCTCGATCAACAGCGGCTCCGCGCCCGATTTCACACTCAAACTGGATGATAATAATTTGTCATTCAAACTCAGCGAGAAACGCGGCAAAGTGATCATCATGAATTTCTGGGCAAGCTGGTGTGGTCCCTGCCGCGATGAAGCGCCAATCCTGAATAAACTCTGGATCGACTATCGGGATAAAGGCGTAGAATTTCTCGGCATTGGCTATCTGGATAACCCCGGTGATGCGAAGCGTTTCAAGACGGAAGTCGGCATGGCCTATCCGACTGCGCCGGATGATGGCACTATCGTCAGTCGTGCCTATCGGGTGCGACAAGTCCCGGAAACCTATCTGGTCGATAAACAGGGCGTGATCAAATTGCATATTCCTGGACCGCTGTCTACCGATAACATTGAGCAGTTTCGCCTTCTGCTGGATCAACTGGTTGCCTCATGAGTACCGCCGGATTATTTTTGTCCCTTGCGATCAGTGTTACCGTGCTGGCGTTTGTTCTCTGGCCTCTGTTATTCGGCACGACAAAGCCGAAAGCATCTGCGACAAGCGAGGATAGCGATCTGCAAACGGATCGGGAAGCCATTCTGGATACGCTTCGGACGCTGGATTTCGACTTCCAGACCGGGAAAATCCTCGAAGAAGATTATCGCCTGCAACGCGCCCAACTGGTCGCACGCGGCGCAGATGTTTTACGCCAGATCGATGAAATGCCCCGACGAAAATCAACGAAAAAATAATGCAAAAAATTTCGCGCTTTTCAATTTTTGGTTTGCTGGCGTTATTCCTTGCCGGATGCAGCGGCCTTGCCAACGAGCCTGTGATTATCCGCACCCAAGCCGTCTCAACCGTGACGCCGACGCCGCCACCGGATCGCGGCATTCCCCCCGAACCCGTGAGCCTGATTCGCGGCTCTGTGATTTACGATGGGGCGCAGGGTTGCCAAAACTGTCACGGGACAAGCGGTAAAGGCGATGGCGCAACTGCTTCCTCCCTGACCTGTAGAGTCCCGGATTTGACCAACCCCAACACGGCGCGCGGCGATGCGCTCACCAAATGGTTTGCAATCACCAGTTTCGGCAATGGTCAAACACAGGGTTGCCTGATGCCGCCCTGGAATAAGCGCCTGACCGAACAGCAACGCTGGGATGTGACTGCATTCATGTATAGCATTCACTACACCCCGGCGCAATTGGTCGCGGGCAAGACCATTTACACCGAAAACTGTGCGTCCTGTCATGGCGATAAGGGGCTTGGCGACGGGCCAAAAGCGAAAGATTCGGCGCGTCCGGTTACAAACCTCGCGGATTCGCAATATATGATCACGCATAGCGATCAGTCGATCTTTACTGCTGTAACTAATGGCGTCGGTGCGATCATGCCCGCGTTCCCGCAACTCACCGAGGAGCAGCGCTGGTCGGTGGTTGCCTATGCCCGTTCCCTGTCGTGGCTGGATGTGCAGTCCCCGAATGCAGTGAACAAAGTCACCTATACCGATGACAAACACGTTATTCGCCTGCAACAAATGGAGATTCGGCTGGACTTCGGCGGGAATGTCCTCAACATTCAGCAGGGGTTCAGCTTTGTCAATACCGATACGCTGCGGACTTTTCAGACGCGCACTGGCGGATCGCTGGAGATTCCGCTTCCGGCAGGCGCAACACAAATCTTTCTGGATGCGCAGATGCGGAGTAATTTCAGCATCCGTGAGGGGAGTAACCCGGCGATTCTGGGACTAAATGGACTAGCGCCTGGCGCAACGCAATTGCTGCTTGTCGAATATTCGCTACCATTTTCGATTCCGTTCCAGTTTACGCAGGTTGCCGCCTATGACATCGGGCAGGCCAGCGTCCTTATCCCGGAAAGCGCCAATGTCGGGATTGTCGAGCGCAATTTCTCTCTGAGCCAGATCATCCCGGATCAGACGCCAGATGGACGTTCCGCGAACTATCGGCAGTATGTCCCATCCGGGAATGTGCTGGCGGGATTGCCGTTTCAATTCATGCTCGATCAGCAAAGCAAACTGAATGCACAGGAAAACGCCGAACGCCGAAATACACTGGCCGCCGTGCTAATCCTTTCAATTGCGGCTTTTGCTGTGGTTGTTATCGGGGTATGGCGAATCGGTAAAGAAGCCGGCTAAATTCAAATTTGATGACCGGGTGTAACTTAAACCCGGTCATGAGCAACACAGTGTTTTAATCAGGGCAAATTCGGAACACCCCAGAAGTGAATCGCTCCGCCCGAACCGACCCAAAGTGCCAGTTTACCATCGGACGTTAAGACAAGTTTGCTACCGCCCGGTGAAAAAATTCCCGGTGCAACATCCTTGCCAGATTCAAAAAGCGCCTCACCGTTTTCAGCCGTCCATGCGCGCACCTTACGTCCAACAGAGAGGACGATGCTTTTGGCTTTGCTGAGTGCAAGACTCTCGAAACTCTCAGTAACGCTGCTACCAGTGGCAATAATACTGGCCGTTTTACTTTCAATATCCCAAAGCAGCAATCGACCATTCGAGGCAGAACAAATCAAATGCTTGCCATCGCTGGTGAAAACGACACTGCGAATACCTGGCGGGGCGGGTTCTGCCGTCCACGTACCAGTGGCAATAGACGATTTGAGTGTTCCTTCAGCTTTTGTCTGGGAAACAAAAGTACCATCAATTTGAACCGAATCGCGCTGCATAGTGATCTTCCACGAAAAGGCTTTGCTGGTGATTTTGGCCCCACCACCGATGCTGATTAGGCCGCCACCACTGAAAAAGGCACTCGTGATTTCAGTCCCTGCATCAGTGACAGAAAAACCTAGCCGGAACGGATATTTTTTCCCTCCATTTTCAAACTCACCACTGCCAGACCACCCCCCATACATCGGAAGGTCTCCCGAAGGTAGCGGGAAAGTGTGCTTGAGAACGGCAACTGCTTCTTTGCTGGCAACATACCAGATACGCAGGGTTCCATCGGCACTGGCAGATACCAGTTGTGTTCCCTCAGCATTGAATACCAGATCGTCTATACTCCCGGTATGATCGCTGAACTGTTGCATTTCCTGCCCGGTTTTTACGTCCCAGAGGCGCACCACTGTTTCCGGGTTTTGCCCCGAACTCGTACTGCCCGTTGCAAGTATGGCTCCATCTGGACTAAAACGTAAACTGCGCACCTGTTTGGAATAATCCAGATCGATTATTTTCTCGCCTGTCTTCACATCCCAAAGCGCAACAGATTTTTGGGGTGTTGTGTTTTGTGCGCCGGAATTCCAGCTTGCCGATGCCAGGAGCGCTGCGTCAGGACTAAATGCGACATTCTCCACACGCCCAAAACTCTTGAATGTCTTTTCCTTGCTTTGTTTGTTCAAATCCAGAAGGGTGATATTCCCTTTGTTATCCCCAACCGCCATCCATTTATCGTCGGAACTAATGGCAAGGCTCAGATAACTTGTATCGCGGCTCTGGTCGCGGAATACCGTCAACTCGACCAGACGGTTTGCATTGACGGCGCTAATCACCTCCAGATTCTGGGCGGGGACGAGTGTGGGTGCGGGAGTTGTGGTTGGGGTCGGCGTGCGTGTCAGGGTCGGGGTGCGTGTTAGGGTTGGCGTGCGCGTCGGTGCGGGGGTACGTGTCAATACGGGTGTTCTGGTTGGGATGGGTGTACGTGTCCGAATAGCGGTTCGGCTCGGTGTTGCGGCGTGCGCGAGTCGATCCGCTGGAACTGAACCAAAACATAACATCAATAAAATCAGGAGCAAAGTTGTTTTAACAAGAAAAGAAGGGGAAGTTGTTTTTTGAAGGGACATGGAAAACTCCTCTATCCGATGCCACTGGTTAGCAGGATGCATCAGGAATAGTAAACTGGAGTTTTAGGATCGAAGTAAATCGAAACCTATAACCCAATCTTATTATAGTCCTGTTTTTCAGCTATAAATCTTTTGATATTTGAATCTGGATGTTGAAAATCGGGTAAGGTATGGCGCATTGGTAAAACGGATTCGGCTGCATAGAGTTCGTCTTGCCGTGCGGGGGATCAAATCACGCTCACAATCCGGGCGACTGTTCGAGAAAACATGACCCCCGGCTAAAGCCGAGGGCTAAACTCAAAGATAGGGGTGTAGGCATTGGTTTCGATTGAACGGGTGAGGAGTATTGTCAACGTTGCGGAAGTGTTGATTTACTGTCGGACGGTTGTTACCTCTTTGAGTTTAGCCCGGTGCTTCAGCGCCGGGTCTTCTATTTGTAGAGTTTTGTCGGCGTGGGGTTGCGTTCCTGAAAACCGCGCTGATGCCAGTACGGGTAGATCGTTGGCGTTTCGCTAACCGCGTCCAGTCGTGCAACCTGTTCTGCGCTCAGATTCCAGCCAACCGCGCCGAGGTTTTCACGCAATTGGTTCTCATCACGCGCGCCGATGATCACGCTGGAAACCGTCGGGCGCTGCAGCAGCCAGTTGAGAGACACCTGCGCTACAGTTTTGCCCGTTTCTGCGCTGATAGCATCCAGCACGTCCACGATGTTATAGAGCCATTCATCGGGAACTTCCGGCCCTTCGCCAGCACCCTGATCGATACGGCTGCCTGGCGGGATAGGTTGATCCCGGCGGAACTTTCCACTAAGCCGCCCCTGCGACAACGGCCCCCAGACCAGCGTACCCACTTTCTGATCAAGCGCCAGCGGCATCAGTTCCCATTCATATTCGCGCCGGAGCAGCGAATAGTGTGCCTGATGTGCAGAATAGCGCGCCCATCCGTATTTCTCGGAAATTGCCAGTGATTTCATTAGATGCCAGCCGGAGAAATTGGAACAGACGATATAGCGCACCTTGCCGCTTTGCACCAATGTATTCAGCGTTTGCAGTGTTTCCTCAACGGATGTGCGAGCATCAAAGCCATGAATTGTATAAATATCAAGATAATCAGTGTTGAGGCGGCGCAGGCTGGATTCGCACGAGTGCATGAGATGATGGCGGGAACTTCCGACATCATTTGGCTCGTCGCTCATACGGAAGGTTGCTTTGGAGGAGAGCAGCAGTTTGTCGCGGCGTCCCGCAATTGCCTTACCCAGGATTTCTTCGGATTGTCCCCGCGAATATACATCTGCCGTATCAAACAGATGAACGCCCGCATCCATACACATATCAACCAGGCTGCTGGCCTGCGCTACATCGCTGTTGCCCCATTTGCCAAAGAAAGGATGATTACCGCCGAATGTTCCCGTCCCAAAACTGAGAACCGGTACATTAAACCCTGAACCGCCGAGTGTTCTATATTCCATTATTTGTTTTCCTGAGATCAACCAATCAAAACAAGTTTACCGCGTATGCCCTTTATCGGGCAGGAAAACGATTTATTGTCGATGCAAAAGCAATATCAATCACAAGAGTTCAGTATAATTTCAATAGGGAATTGAAATCTGACAAGAGCTATTTATCCAACAGGAAAGAGACCATGACCTCTATTATTGATGCGATCCGCAGCCGCCGTGCCGTTCGTCAGTTTGATCCGCGCCCTGTCCCGGATGATGTTTTGCATTCCATTCTGGACGCAGGGCATCGCGCGCAGAGCAGCAAAAATACACAACCCTGGCAATTTATTGTGGTGCGGGATCGGGAAACGCTAATTGCGCTTTCCAAAACAGGCGACTTTGCCGGGCATCTGGCGGGCGCAACATTTGCAGTGATTATGGTGGGTTCGGTGCAATCGACCTGGAACAGCTTCGATCTGGGGCAGGCAGCCGCCTTCCTGCAACTGGCGGCAACAGAATATGGCGTCGGGTCGTGCATTGCCGCGATCTATCGCCCCGACGATGCCCGTAAAATTCTGAATATCCCCGAAGACAAAAATGTGTTTTGCGCCATCTCTTTTGGCTATCCATCGGCAGAGCATAAACCATTGAAACTTGGTGGACGCAAGGCGATAGATGATATTGTGCGTTGGGAAAAGTGGGAATGAGCTTGATTTCTGATCCTGAGTCGCAAAGATTATCCGAGAAATCCAATTAACCCCACCCTCAATCCCTCCCCGCCAGCGAGGAGGGACTTCCAGACCCGTGTGGCATGGCTCCTTTCCCTGCCTGCGGGGAAAGGGCAGGGGGATAGGGTCATTTTTTCAGATGGTTTCGCAGGCTTGATCTCCATCAAAGATCAGAACGGCCATCCCAGATAGACTGATCATCGTTGATTGAAGTACAGGAGCAACGATGATGGGGCGTCTATTCCGGTTTGGGCTTGTTTTCACAGGCCTGCTAGCCCTGTTTGCAGGATTATGGGCGGGGTTGATTCGGATGGGCTGGGAGTTTCCTCCGCTTGCGCCGAATCTGCCGATGTTGCACGGGCCGTTAATGGTGAACGGCGTACTTGGCGTGCTGATCGGTCTGGAGCGGGCAGTGGCTCTGTCCAGTCACGGTCAGCGAGAACGGCTGTGGTGGCCTTACCTCTCTCCGCCGGGAATCGTGTTGGGAATAGCGTTGCTATTCGTGGATAGTGGCATTGGCATACTATTAATCACCATTGGAAGTTTGATTCTGGTCGCCGCCAACGGTGTGATTATTCGTCGTCAGCCGACGCTTTTCACGCTCACGATGGGAGTGGGCGCGGCAAGCTGGCTGGTTGGCAATGTGCTATGGTTGACAGGCCAACCGATCTATCAGGTTGTGCTGTGGTGGCTGGCTTTTCCACTCTTCACAATCATTGGCGAACGGCTGGAACTTTCCCGATTGCTGCGCCTGACGCGCACCAGCCTCGTGTTATTCGGGATCGCTTGCATTCTCTTTCTTGCCGGAGCGCTGCTCAGTCTATGGTCGCTGGATGCAGGGATGCGGCTTGCCGGAATCGGGGAACTGGCGTGTGCATTGTGGCTGTTCCGCTATGATATTGCGCGCCGAACGGTCAAAAAGCCGGGTTTGACCCGTTTCATTGCGCTGTGTTTGCTGTCGGGATACGGCTGGCTGGGGATCAGTGGCCTGCTCAATCTCTGGCAGGGCGCGGCCTTTGCTGGCCCGTTTTATGATGCCGCGCTACACAGCGTCTTTGTCGGGTTCGTCTTTTCCATGATTTTCGGACACGCTTTGATCATCCTGCCAGCGGTGCTGCAACTGGGGGTAGCATTTGATAAAAAGCTGTATGGGGCGTTGCTCCTGCTACACGGATCGCTGTTATTGCGCGTTATGGGCGATCTGGCGCTGCTCCCGGAATTGCGGCAATGGGGCGGGATGTTCAACGTAATTGCGCTGTTGCTGTTTCTGGCGCTGGTAATCCGGGGCGTTCGTGCCGCACGGCGTACCCAAAGAATTACATCCGATAGCTCAACCCAGCGAGCAGCAGCACAATAATCCCATAGCCAAGTTCCTGAAACCCGATGACACGCGCCGGGACATTACGCGGCGCGAAATACAAACCATAGAGCGCTCGCCCGGACAATATCAACAAGGCTATCAGGCTCCCCATAGGCAGCGCTCCAGCATACACAGTAAAGCCAATCAGGAGGACGCCCGATATGTGCGCCAACATCGGCGGCCATTTTGAAATGCTGGCAGTCGTTCGTGCCAGTCTTAGCCGTGTGCGTACATACAGAATTGAGGTAACAGCACGCGCCGCCGGGATCAGCCAGAACGTAAAGGCAGGCTGCATTGTCCATCCCCCTGATATAAGGATTGCCGGAAGAGTCGCCCCCAGCGCAATTGCCCCACAGATTTCCGTGAGCGCAGCTTTGGAATAGCCCCGAACAACCAGAAGCATCTGGATACAGGCAAAAGGTGTTGCTGCGAGAATTACGCTCAAAATATGCCAGACGGAGCCGGGACTGATCAGGAGTATGCCTAACCCGCCAACCAGGATAACAGCAGCATAAAGCGCGACGAAGCGCTCTGCCCAGATGGTGCGCGGATAACGCTTGCCGCGCCGCCGATCCTTGAACATTAACTGAAGCGGCTGATAGAGCAGAAATACACCAAAGGCCGCCAACCCGCAAAAAATGCCTGCCCATGATGGCACAAGCAGCAATCCCAGGAACAAGGGTTCAATCAGGAATGCCCAACCGCCATGCTCTATCGGAAGGGCTATGCTCCTGAGCCTGACGCGAGCAGATGATATAGCAGTCATTGTCGATTTCTCACCGGGATACCGCGCCAGCATTGATAAACGCCGGACGGATACGCGGCGCGGCATGAACCGCAAACAGCATAACCCCGATAGCCTGAATACAGAAGGCGGGCGCAAATAGCTGATTCAGTTCTGGAAGCCATATTCTGATCCCTGATAACACAGTGAGTAGCAAACCAATCTGCATCAGGACAAACGCGCCCCACGCCCACGCGCGTCTACCGCGTTCGCCTTCGTGAATGCGTGGCATGATCCAATAGGCTACGCCGAGCGCAAGCTGCACCAGCCAACCGTTGAGCAATATGGCGATGTGTGCCGGGAGCCACAGCCAGACGGAAGGCTCTACCGCGCCACCTTTGGCCGACAAAATCAGACCGCCGATGGTGAACCCGATCCCCAGATATAGCAGCGCCGAACGCACGAAACAGCGACTCAGCAAAGGCATCAGCCGCCCCCTGTTCCGGCGCGGGCGCGCACGCGAGGCCAGCAAACCAGAATCAACAGATAGCCCGCGCCCACCTGTAGCAGCGCCGAAATCACCAGTCCAATGCCGTTTATCTCATTGGTGTCGATACTGCGCCAAGGTTCGCACAGGGCGCGCACCAGCAAGCCGCTATTGAGCAATATCAGAACAAACCCGGCACGGCGCGGATCGCCACGCATATTCGTTTTGGAAATGATCGGAAACATCCAGTAGATTACGCCGAAGATGAGTTGGGTGAGCCAACCCACAACCAGCATATGCAGATAGGTCGGATTCAGTGCGCTCAGGACGGGCGCGAACTCCCATTGAGCGTTCATCCAATAGAGCGCCCCCGCGATAAAACCAGCAAGCAGCCAGCCCATCGCCAATCGGATCGCCCAGCGTGTCAAGACAGGCATTTACATTTCCTCTGAATGACTGGAGTTCGTAAGACGGCGATATTTATGCGATAATTCAGCAATCAATGATTCAGGATCAAGTTTGTAGATCGCGGCAGCGTCGGCAACGGAGTGAAAACGGCTGAACACACAGCCAACACAGGCCATACCGTGTGCATTGAATACTTCGGCAAGTTTCGGATATTTATCCAACAGGGCATCTATAAGTGAGTTTTTATCGAATGGTGAATCAGGCTGCATTCGTTTTCCCTTTCACGATTAGAGATTGACCGTATGTCGGTTTTACGTGAGATATTGCCTGCTATCCCTCTTTTTGCCGACTTGCCCGCGCCGCTGCTGGATCGACTGGCGGATTCGATGCGCATACAGACTGTTGAACGCAATCAGGCGCTGTTTCATCAGGGCGATCCGGCGGCGCTTGCCTACATTGTGCGTTCGGGACGCCTGCGACTGGTGCAACACTCTGCTGATGGTCGGGATGTCACGATGGCAAATTTCGTCCCCGGCGATGTGATCGGGCTGGTGATGATTCTGACCGGAGAACCCTATCCGGGGACTGCCGAAGCGCTCGAAGACAGCGAACTCCTGACGATTGCCAGTGCGCCGATGTGGGAACTCCTGACCGCTCATGCGCCGCTTGGGATGCGTATTGTGAAGCTGCTCGCGGAACGCCTCTATGAAGCCCATAACCGCATTCGGGAACTGAGCGCGGAACGGGTACAACAGCGGGTTGCCCGTTCCTTGCTACGGCTGGTTGAAAAGGTCGGCGTCCTCGAAGCTAAGGATCGTATCCGGCTGGATATTCGGCTCAGTCGGCAGGATTTGGCGCAGATGAACGGAACGACGCTCGAAACCATCAGCCGCACGCTGACCGTCTGGGAAAATGAACAGATCATCGAATCGCACCGGGAGCAGATCATCATCCTCAAGCCCCACGCGCTGGTACGCATTGCCGACGACCTGCCCCTGTAAACTCTAGTGCTGCATCTCTCCGGTAGGCATCTTCGGGTTGCCGATCTTCAGGATGCCGAGCGCCCCCAACCCGGTATAGGCGAAGCTGTGCGTCACGAATGGATATAGCCCCTCTTCATTGATCCGCACATCGACGGTATAACCACCACCGGGCGGAATCGTCACTGTCTGCATTCCGACCTGCTTGTTTGCCGGGTTGCCATCGGGATAGGCCGCGACAAACAGCGTCCCGATCACATGAAAAGCGCTGAAGGTGCTGGGGCCGGCATTGCAGACATGGATGCGTACCAGTTCGCCGGGGTTGGCTTCCAGAGGGGTGTCCTTATACTGGTTGGCGTAACCATTGAACACCACAAAATCCGGTTTTGCCTGGCTCATTTTGGCGAAGTCACCGCGCCGCACACCCTTATCATCCGGCTCAGTCAGATAATATTCATGCTGCACCAGCACATATTCCCGATCCGCTTTGGTAGGCCAGCCACCTTTCGGCTCCACGACGATTGCGCCGTGCATTCCATTGGAGAGGTGCATCAGGACAGGCGGCGTACCGCAGTGATACATGAATACACCGGGATACTGTGGTGTCCAGTTGAACGAGAGTTTCTCGCCCACATTGACCGCCTGATAATACTTGTCCCAGGGCAGCAACGCGGCATGAAAGTCGATGCTGTGCGCCATCACGCCGGAATCGTTGATCAGCGTGAACTTGACCTCTTCGCCTTCTTTCACATGCAGAATCGGGCCGGGGGCAGTCCCTTCATATGACCAGAGTTCGACATTCGTGTCTGGCGCAATTTCTTTGATAACATGCGGTGTGTGCAACGTGATCTGGCTATTGACGGGTGGAAGCACTGCGCTCATCTTGTTCTGGGGGACGGCTTCCTCCAGTTTGCCGGATGGCCGGACGGAATTTGCAAGCGTGTCTGTGACCGGGTTCGGAAGTGTGCCGCCAAGTGTGGCGACTCCGGCGGCGAGTGCGCTGGCTTTCAGAAAACCCCTGCGACTGGTAGAAAAGGACTGAGCCATTGAAAATATCTCCTGAATTTCACTTTTGACATTCAGGATAAACCGGATGCAACGCTCTGTCTTTGATGTAGATCAATAATGGATCAACGGAAAACAAATCTGATCGCTGCCTATGGATTTATGGGACTATTTCCCAAATCAAGGCGTCGACATGAATCTCCTGTTTGCGCTACCATTGTAGTTACGTCTCTTTTACGAGGGTATAAGTTGTCAAAGCCATCTTTAACACGGATACTTTTTCTCTTCTGTGCGATTCTCAGTCCTAGTCAATACCACACTATCAAAGCGGCAAATCCAGCCCTTGAACCCTGTAAACCGACGACAGCCCTTTCACCCGTTTCTACACCAGATGTGACCCAATCTGTGGCAATCGCAACCACACCAGCGACTCCAACGCTATTCGTCGTGACGACTGTTTCGCCGCTGACCAACGTCGTTTTCAATATCGGCGGGTCGCGTATCCAGATTCACGGTCTGATCCCGGAAGGTGCAGATTCACATACGTTCGAGCCGAAGCCATCTGCCGTCGAGGTAATCACCAAAGCGGATATTGTGTTCCTGAATGGTCTGCATTTAGAAGAACCAACCCGCAAACTAGCCACGCCAAATCTGAAAAAAGGCGCGGAAATTATCGAACTCGGCACAACCACCCTGACCAAAAGTGATTGGATATTTGATTTCAGTTTCCCGGCCGAGAAGGGCGATCCTAACCCACACCTTTGGATGAATCCGCTCCTTGCAGAGAATTATGCTATGTTGGTTCGGGATACTCTCATTCGGCGCGATCCAGCCGGCACAGCATTTTATAATGCAAATTATGCTGCATTCTCCGCACATCTGAGGGTGTTGGATCAGGCAATTTGTAACGCTGTGGCGACCATTCCAGTGGGACAGCGCAAACTTCTGACTTATCACGACTCATTTGCCTATTTCACCCCGCGCTACAACATGACCGTAATCGGGGCGATCCAGCCTGCGGATTTCGCTGAACCATCTGCACAGGAAATTGCCAAATTGATCGATCAGATTCGCGCGGAGAAAGTCCCGGCGATTTTCAGTTCCGAAGTTTTCCCCTCAAAAGTGATTGAACAAATCGGCAAGGAAACCGGAGTGCGCTACATTGATACCCTCGCTGACGATGATCTCCCAAACCAGACCGGAGATCGTACCTATCATTCCTATCTGCAATTGATGGTGAACGATGTGACCACCCTTACCAGCGCACTTGGCGGCGATCCAGCAATGTTAAAAAGCGTTCCAACTGCAAATCTGCATGGTCCAGATTCGGCTATTACAGTGCCCTGATGCAGTATCCATTCATTGAACTACGTGGCGTGACGTACCGCTATAGTCGTACTGTTGTCCTTGATACACTCGATCTGAAAATTGAGCGCGGGCAGTTTGTCGGGATATTGGGGCCGAGCGGCGCGGGCAAATCGACCCTGCTCAAGACGATTTCGGGATTGCTCAGGCCAGCCAGCGGCACACTTCTGATCGATGGTGTGCCATTGCAAAATGGCGTGATCAAGGGAGCGGCCTATGTCCCGCAGGTGGAATCTGTCGACTGGAATTTCCCCGTTACCGTCGAACAAACGGTATTGATGGGAAGCCGCGCCGGGATGACGTTCCGGTACACACGTAAGGAACGCGACCATGCCTTCGAGATGATGGAACGGCTTGGCATTGCCGAATATGCCTCCAGGCCGATTCGAGCGCTCTCCGGCGGGCAGCAACAGCGCGTATTCCTGGCGCGGGCGCTCGCTGCGCAACCAGAACTCCTGCTGCTGGATGAGCCAACAGCGGGGGTTGACGTGCGCACTCAACATGATGTCCTGCACCTGCTGGCGGAACTCAATCACACCGGATTAACCATTCTAATGACAACGCACGACCTGAACGCCGCTGCTACGCATATCCCATATCTGATCTGTTTGAACCAGACAATTGTTGCACAAGGAACACCAGATATAGTATTCACGCCGGAAACACTCAACGCGACCTATCACAGCGATATGCTCATCGCGCGGCAGGATGGCGTTATTTTCGTGCAACCACGTCCGCACACGCATAGCTGGGAGCATAACGCAGACGCACAGCATCCCCCATCGGTGCGCTGATGGATTTCCTGATCAAACCTTTCTCCTATCAGTTTTTTCAAAATGGGGCGCTGGCAGCGGTGCTGTTAGGTGGCCTATGCGGGTTGCTGGGCGTGTTGATCGTTTTGCGCAAGATGAGCTATATCGGTCATGGCCTGTCACATGCGATCTTTGGTGGTGCAGCGGTGGCGTTGGCACGTGGCTGGAACTACTATCTGGCGGCGGGGCTATGGGGGTTTATCTCTGCACTTTTGATTAACCAGACGATGCGACGGTTGCGCATCAATGCAGATGCCGCGATTGGGATCATCACGACTGCCAGTTTTGCAGTAGGGGTAGCGGTAATCAGCAGTATGCACCGCTTCACACGCAATATTGAAGCCATTTTGTTCGGTAGTATTCTTGGCGTCCAGCGTGAAGATTTGGTAGTGATCGGAATAGTGGCAGTCGCTATGGCCGCCGTTGTCATCGCCCTGTATAGGCCACTATTGTTCACGACCTTCGATGAAGAAACAGCGCAGGCATTTGGCGTTCGTACCGGGTGGATCGACACGTTGTTATCGCTGATGCTGGCGATTGCAATTATGATTGCCATGAATGTGATTGGGGTGACACTCATCGCATCCACGATTGTGATACCGCCGATCACCGCACGGTTGCTCACAGATCGCTTTGATCGAATGCTGATTCTGGCTACAGTGATCGGTGCATTGACTTCGTTCGTCGGTATCTATCTGAGCTACTATCTGGATACGTCGTCCGGGGCAACTATCGTACTGACACAGACGGTAGGCTTTGTGCTGGGGATTGGTTTTGCGGCGGTGCGCAAACGTCAGCAATTTACGCTGCCACGCTTTGGTGGTGGTTGAGGGGTTGGCAGATTGATAAAGAGGAAGAGCAGGCTATATTACCTGCTCTTCCATCATCTTCTTACAATTGCTTGACCAGCTTTTGATAGAGCGAAGTCGCTTCCTTGCCCGGATTAATCTTCAGTGTTTCGTGCAGACGCTGCTTGAGCAACTCATACTGTGCAACGGCGGCAGCAGGATTACCCGCGTCATTCTGTAACTTCATTACCTGGAGATGCAAATCTTCCCGCATCGGAACGGAGATCAATGCACGCAAATAGTGATTTAGCGCCTGTTCCGGTTGATTGTACTTCTGATAGGTACGTGCCATACTGATCAGCGCCTGTGCATAGCTTTCGCGGAGCGAATTCCGGCGGTCAATTGCCCAGGGTGTCGCCTCGGTCATGAGGAAGTCATGGCGATACACCTTGATTGCGCGTTGCCATCCCGCGATGCTCTCGTCGCCAAAACCCGCTTCGGCTTCCTGCATGGCGTGTTCAAAAATATGCACATCGTAGTACAGCTTTACATGGTCGGCAATGCGATAGTGACGATCAACATAGTCTGTGACATCGACGCCAATGGTCTCGTTCATCTTGCGCTTGGTGACATGGAAGACATTGGTCGCCTCGCGCACGGGCAGGTTCGGCCAGAACGTATCGAATATCTGTGTACGACTCGCGGGGCCACGATCAAGCAGATAGTAAAACAGGCGACGTGTTAATGGCCCGTCCCAATGTTTTATTTCTCTTCCGTCATACCACACCTTGCCAACACCAAGCGCGTGGACCGTCAGGCGGCCTGTCTCCCCATCGAAGAGGCTCTCCGGCGCAAGGCTATCTTCATTCAGGATAACTGCCTTGCCTGCCTTCAACAGGGGGTTTATCGCATTGTGATCAATCTGACGCGCCACAATCAGCGCACGCGCTGAACCGGGGATGGAGTCCGCCAGCCCGTGCAGCCAGCCAACTGCATTTTCTTCCAGAACATCAAGCTGATCAACGATAAGGACTGTTTTTGCCGGAACCGCCGCGCCAACAAGTTTCCCGGCTTCATAAAAATTATCGGATGGTGTTCTGGATTTTTTGAACGCCAGCCCCTGTTCCGCCAACATGGTCACGATGTGTTCCGTGACCGCCGCGCTGTCCTGCATTCCGAACGGGACCTGAATGTAATAGGTATTGTCCTGTTCGAGATAGCGGGCAGCAATCGCATTTCGGTTGTTGTTGTGAGGGAAGATGATAGCAATGGAACAACCGATTTTGCTTAAATCGGCGATTGCGTTAACGGAGGGTTCAGTTGTGGTTTGCATATTTACCTTATAGACCAGAAATTAGTTGTGTTAGCTCGATTTGATAGCCAGATTTAATAGAATAATTCTGCTATTTATACAAATATCATTCTATAACGATCCGACTGTCACCTTTTGGAAATTATATAGCAAGAAGAGAGGATATTATAGTAAGAAGAGAGTGCGTTTCGAGAGGGTTTAGTGAAGAAAATTTAACCATATTTCATATATCTTCACTTTTGGGTAAATTGAGCATAAACCCCAGACCACGTTTGTTTACTATAACCCGGTTATAACGACCATTCATTTCCAGCTTGTGGCGCAGATTAGCAATGTGTGGCTTTATTAATTCTGCTGCTTCCAGGTCGTCTATATCATAGTTTCGGCAGCGCCGAATCAGTACCGCTGGTTGTACGAACTGATCTATGAATAACGCAAGTGTATGTAAAATGCAAAATTCGGTGGGTGTCAATAGGATAGATTCACCATGCCACTCGATAACGCGATGCTCTATATCCAGATGTAAGGAGCCGAGAATAATATCATTTCGTGATGGGGTTGGAGGTTCTACAGAAACAATTTGTGGAATTCGCTGCATTAATGCAAGAGCAACTTGTCTGCGTAATTCGTCAAAATTCAGAGGTTTGAAAATAAAATCATTAACGCGCAATCGCAGGGCTTGTTGAACGTCTGCCGGGCTTGCATTTTCACAGGTGACAATGATGACCGCTTTGGGTTGCTGGGGTTTGATAACGTGAATAAAATCCAGGCCGTTTACATCGGGAAGATGAAAATCCACAATGATGACATCGAACTGGCGCTCCTGGAGCGTCAATGCAGCGTTGATAGGGTTATTATGAATAACCAGATCATAGTCGGAAGAAAGGTATCTGGATATTGAATCGACTTCTTCCGGGTCGCTATCCAATATCAAAATTGCAGGTTTACTCATTGTATTAACGGGAAGGTTAGTGTCACTTTAGCGCCGTGCTGGGGCGGGATGCGGTTGCTGAAGGCAATTTCTGCAAAATGTTGTTCTGCCACCCTTTTGCTATAAAAAAGGCCAATTCCCTGCCTGCCTTCTTTGGTCGAATAGCCGAGCATTCCCAACCGATTCAGATCATCGAATCCTTTCCCGTTATCTATAAAATCTATGGTGATCTTTCCATTTTTAAAATCTGGTTCAATACTTAATTGCCCTCCGTTCGAGAGTGCTTCGAGACTGTTGGTAATGAGGTTATTGAACAGGCGCATGAGTTGATCGGGGACGCCGCGTATATACATCACGCCTTGCAGCGTGGGGTATCTGATCTGGACGCCTGCCTTGAGCGCTGTCGCCTTGTGCTGGTGGACGCATTCGTTGATGAGATAGACCAGATCGACCTTTTCGCTTTCTTTCTCGAAGGTATCAGTGGTGCTTTGGAGCAAAGTCTGCACCGAACGGACAATGCGAAGTGAATCATCAACGTTGCGTCGCCAGGGCGGAGATTGCGGGACAGTGTTATCCAGCGCTTGCAACCGGGGGACAAGGGTATCCAGCATCCGATAGACGAATTGCAAAACGACCATCACCAATCGTCCGGCGACAGCCTCTTTACGTGTATTCATCAATATCGTTTTCATGGAGGCGATGGACTGGCTTAACCGCCATGCTTCCATATATTTTTCATAGAGTCGGACTGCCAGTTGATTCGTATCCTTGCGTTCGTTGAATTCCTGAATCTCTCTGGCGAGCCAGCCATCCTGAATATGCCCGTGATACATCGCTTTCAATTCGTCGTGTGTGATAGAACGATCAATCGGCTTGACGAGAAACCGGGAAGACCCGGCATGAATAAGTCGTTCCGGCAACTCGGTATGGTGCGCGTCGTATTCATTTGCAAGGCCGATGATCATGGTTTTGTCCAACACTCTGGAGTTTCGTAATAACTCGCAGAGGATGAGGCCATTTGGATCGCCAGATTTTACATCCAGCAGGATAATATCCGGCGGGTTCTGCATAGCGATATGCAGCGCCTCGATTTCGTCGGATAGTGCGGTGACAGCGAGTTCCTGATCAAGCTCCAACCAGTATCTTACGGCTTCGAGTTCCTCAGTGTCAGCGTCGATGATGAAGGTACGCAAGGGATTCATTGTATTCGCTTTTCAAAGAACAGGCGGAAACTACTCCGGGAGTTCCAGAGCTTCATCGCACAAAAGGTCTAGCAATCTCCTAATTAGAATATATTATGTTTTAACAAAATGTCAAGCATACAGGGGTTAGTAAACAAAGTTTAAAAACTCAAAACATATTTAATATTAGAGTTGTATCCGCATATCTATACTATGGTTTGCCCGTTTATTCTAGCAACAATCCCTGAGAATAGCCTTGATCATCAGAACCCGCGAAAACCTCATAAAAAACATGATACAATCTAACAAAAAGCTGTTATGAATTATTGAAGTTCATCAAATTCTCATGTATTCTTGCCGTCGAGTCTGTTGGTTATTTCATAAGGGAGTCACCATGTCCTTCAAAGTTATTCGCTTTTTCGTATTCGCTTTTGTTGTGGCAGCCCTTGCCTTCGGCAGTGCTGCTCCCGGCAAAGCCGCCCGCGAACTTTCCAATGCCAGCGCCGCTCCCGAAATTGGGGCCAAGCAAATCAAATCGGTGGTCTTCGCGCCAGATGATGGCTATGCTATCCTTGTCGGCAGCAATGGTTATTCGACTTCCAACGTTGCCAAGACCTTCAACGCCAAGCTGAAAGAACTCAATGCAGACGAGGAAACCATCAAGTCTGTCGCGTTTTCCAAGAGCGGTGGCTGGGTCATCATCTATGGCACAAACGGCTATTGGCTGGAAGATGTTCCACAGAAACTTGCTGACAAGCTGAAGGAACTCAACGAAGACAAGAGCGATATTATCAGCGTCAGCATTGATAGCGAAGATAACTGGATTGTTCTGTACGATAAGTACGGTTATTCTTCCATCGGGATGCCCAAAGACCTTGTGACCAGCCTGAATAAGGTCAACAAGGATAAGAAGGATATGAAGATGGTTGCCTTCGACCCGGAGGGGCGTTCGGTACTGCTCTATGGTGCGAATGGCTACTACTTCTCGAAGGATCTGCCAGAGAAGGCACTTTCCACACTCGCAGACTACAACGACAAGGGCTTTGAAATTCTGAGTGCCGCATTTGGCCCGGAGGAATCATGGGTGATTGTTGCGGATAAGGAAGTCGCCTGGGGCGGTGTGAGCAAGAAGCTCGCTGACAAGATCAAGGAACTCCTGAAGGACGCTGAATAGTCCACTGCCTCGAATCCATAAGAAGTTGATTCCAAACCCGGTGCAAGCGTACCGGGTTTTGTTTTCTCTAGCGCAATCGCCGTTTATTACTCGTTCCGAACTCCTGACGTTCGGCAGGGGGTTCATCGCCAGCGTAGCCCAATGCCTTGTATAGGTCTGTATCATAGCTGCGCGTCTTGACGACTACGGGCATCGGTACAGCGTGACCCATGATGATCGCCTGCTGCTTCGTATCCAGCCGCGCCAATACCTCGCGCAGCCCGCCTGCACCGCTGATTCCTGTCAGTACGGCATTGATGTCGCGTTCGTTATCCAGCAACGCCGTGATACGTGTCCCGATCTGGCTCATGACCTCTTCATCAATTCCGCTGGGGCGCTGGTCGACAATGAGCAGGGTCACGTTGTACTTGCGTAATTCGCGCGCAATCGTACCGAAAATGGTCTGGCGCGCAATCTGCGGATCGAGGAATTTATGCGCTTCTTCGATGACAATCAGGAGTTGGGGCGGAGTCAGGGATGAATCGCCCAATGCCTTTTCGATGCGTTCCACGTAGCTGCTGTGGATGCGGCGTGTCAGGTAGTTCGCTACAAGGATATAGGCTTCCAGCGCCGACCCATAGCGCCCGAATTCGAGTACGACGCTCTTGCCCGCTTCAATGTATTCCAGAATCTTCGCCGCGCTGTTCCCGACAGATTGCTCCTTTTCGAGAAACTCGAAACGCTCGAAGCGCTGCATACGACGGCTGAGGGCGCTCAGGGATGCCGAACTGATGTTACTATTTTCCACTACATGATCGATTTCATCTGCGGAAGCATTCAACAGACGGACGATCCAGCTTTCGCCCCATTTCTTGCGGAGTGTATAGGCGGCGTCGATCATGCTGTCGGTCAAATCCATCGTCGTTTTGAGCGTGGCGAGGTCTTCCGGCTCGACTTCGTTATAGCCGATACGCACGACATAATCATACTTGGCGTTACGGCGGCGCGAGGATTCTTCATCCAGCGTAAAAATACTGACCTGGGTCGGGAAGAGTTGGCGCAGCCCCTTCACTTTTGGGCCGCGTTCGTCTGTCGCTTCCCAGCCATAGTCGTTGTGCATATCGAAGATGAGCGAGACGGCCTGCCGTTTCTGGATCACGCCCGCCATGATCATACGAGTCAGGAAACTTTTACCCGTTCCACTCTTGCCAAAAACACCGCTGGAACGTTCGACCAGCCGCTTCAGGTCAAGGTGTACCGTTGTGTGTTCGAGTTCCAGCGGCGACCCGACATTGAAATGGGTCGGGTCATCCGAACCGAACACATCGTTGACATCTTTCTCATCTGCCAATTCGACAGGCATGAAGTGACCGGGAATAGTCTTGACGGGTTTTGGTTCGGTGGTTTCGTTGTCGATAGAGAGCATCGGCGCGACATGGATTGTCCCGAAGGCCGCCGTGCCGATATATACCTCTCGCATAAAATCATCGGAGAGATCGGGAGGATCGCTGCGGAGCGCAGAATTGGTGCTATCCAGTACAATATCGGTCACCATACAGAAAAAGCGTTTGGTTACGCCGCGCACAACGACATAACGCCCAACCGCCAAATCCTCGACATTCGTACCGAGATCGAGCTTGACATCCAGCCCTTTGTTCAGTGAACCGCCAATGACGACGCCGAGCCGTCGACGCTCCCATGTTGTCAGCGTCCCGCGCAGTTCTTCTTCTAGTCCGTTGCGTGGAAAAAGGGGATCAACTTCAGGAGTACGCCCATTTCGCGCCATACTTTGTCCGCCTTGTGCTGTCCTGTTTTTGATGAACAGGCGTTCTATCCAGAGAAGAAATTATATCACAAAAGCAGGGTTTCGGCTATGCGGAGATAGAGGGAGTGGTTGGCTCAGGGAGAGGATAGGGATAATGTTATTGGTGATATAGCCCTCACCCTGAATCCCTCTCCCGCTGGCGAGGAAGGACTTCCAGACCGTTGTGCGTTGCTCCCTTTCCTTGCTTGCGGGGAAAGGGTGGGGGATAGGGTCAATCCTTTTCAGACAGTCTCTAACTCCCCTTCGCCTGCGGGAGAAGGGGACGGGGATGAGGGCTTCTTGTCCTGAATTCGCGTTAAAATTGATAAAAACAGGGTTTTTGAAATTGAGCCTGAATGATCGCATCTATGCAATAGTACGCGCTATCCCGCGCGGAAAAGTCCTGACCTATGGCGCAGTGGCACGCATGGCAGGCGTAACACGGGGCGCGCGTGCCGTTGGCTGGGCGATGAATGCCTGCGATCCCGAAACAGTCCCCTGGCAGCGTGTGATCAACGGGCAGGGGAGGATTAGCCCGCGTGCCTTCGGAGAATCCGAAATCATCCAGCGCGAACGGCTGGAAGTCGAAGGCGTGGTATTCGACATTCATGATCAGGTCGATCTGGATGTGTATCTATGGCAACCTTCGCCGCTGGAAATCCGCGCGATTCTGGATGGAGTTGACTAGGCGTGCTGTACTACTCAGGGCGAATGCGCTCTTCCAGTTTTTCAGGCATCCTTGCCATCTACAATCGAACCAAAGAACAAATCGGCATCAAATGTTTCTGGTCGGATTTCGACACTGCGTACCTGTTTACTCCGAATGCGGAGCGCCCGAAACCCTGCGTTGCAATCCAGACAATGGAAATATGAGCCTGGATTAAACTTGCTCTCTTTTACTTCGTAGCTGACTGGAATACAAAGATGGCTAACCACTTCTCCGTCGTCCATAGACAAGAACGTGATCATTATCATTCGTTGATGATGAATTGCCGCGATAAACGAATCCGCCGGCGACACGATAAAACCCCTTCCAGGATAAATTGATGATATGCCCAATATAGTAAATTTTCCTCTACAGTCAACATCTTTTTATGTTTTTTTGAGCAAAAGAAAATAGTAAAATATTGTAAAACAAAAATTCAAGGTTTTTGATTAGTGTTGGTGCGTTCGCACGGTTACAGGCTTCAAATACTGCGAAACTCCAAAATTGCCCGCCGGGGCTTTTTGATGTAAACTTATATAGAACGTTTGTTTTATACAGAGAGGCTAACGATGATTCGCAAAGTCAGTGCGGCGGTGCTGTTCGTAGAAGATTTGGAAGCGTGCATGAAATTTTATCGTGACAAGATGGGGCTTGAAGTCGTGTTTAGTGACGACACTTCCTATGCGTTCCGAATGGATGATCAGGATTTTGCGCTGGTGAAACTCTCGGCTGGTGTGGAAATGATGAACGAAGAAGTGTTATCCGTTCAACAAAATGGAGGGCGTCGGGTGCTTCTCTGTGCCGATGTTGAGGATGCCGATACAGCTTACAAAACGCTCACAGATAGAGGCGTTACGTTTATCAAGCCTCCGATCAGCCAGGTCTGGGGTTGGCGTACCGCCTATTTTGCCGATCCCGAAGGCAACCTCTGGGAGCTTCGGCAACCTGTCCCCGTCAAACAATAAAGTTGCACGATAGCTTCCGAAACCCGGTTTACCTTTTTACGGACGGTGCGAACTGAATCAAACCGCGCTTACCGTTCACACACCACGTTGAATCCGCCTGATCAAGCTGTTCAGACAAACCAGCGGGCAGACCACATAGCGGCAGGCTTTTCATCGTGCGCAACGCCAGCACTGCCGCCGGGAAATATTCCAGCACCTCTGCAAAGGGCTGGGTTGGTTCCCAGACGGTATCGCTGATCAACCGCCGATAGTTCAGATCGCCCTTGAAGATGACCAACGCCGCGTCCTGAAATTCCTCCAAAACGGTACGTGGCAGGTCAGGGCCAAGCACAGCGCTATTCCAAATCCAGTCAGCCTTGCGTATCCAGCGCGGCGATTCCAGCCGTTCTCCCAGTTTCATCCCGCCGATGCCATAATAGCCATCCGCCAGCAATGCCCGGAAGCGCCGATCATCCGTCAGCGTGACATCGCTCACAAAGGTTGGGTGTGCCTTGTAGTGCGCGATGATTTCCCGATCTGTCGTTTCCAGCAGGGTATCGATCAACGCCAAATCGCCTGCGTATTCCGTCCCGAAGTTATCCAATACAATGTGAATTGCGCCGGGGCTATGTCGCAGATAGTCAATCACTTCTTCGCTCTGATCAACCAACAGGTCATCATCGCTGCTGGCGCTGCCGTGTGACATTGCCAGTGCATAGCTCAGGTCGATACGGTTGCCCCAGAGCGCAATATGGATCGATTGCCGCAGTCGTTCATCCGGCGCAAGGTCTGGATCATTTCTTCCGGCGAGGCTCATTGCAAGGCGTTCCCGAATCTGTGCGCTACCGAGTTCTTCTTCCTTCTTCGGAAAGAACGGATCGCGCAGGGTATGATGCCAATCCACAATCTCGATCAGGTGGCGATAGGCGAACAGCTCCGCGAAGAACCATTGGGTATTCAGCCATGTTTCGCCGCGCCGTTGCAGCCACATCTTCGCCCACTGATAGTAATCGGGCAGACCCGTATCTGGCGGCATACGCATCGGCGCATCATTTTCGATTTCGTCAATCAATTGCTGAATAGCGCTCTGAACGATGGGGGTATAGTCTGCATTGAGCCGGAGTACCTCGCGGAGGATGTCCGGTACACGTTCGCGCATACTGTAATTCACCCAGGGATGTTCCGGGTTTGTGCTGACAGGATTGATCTGGGTCATAGTCAAATAAGCTGAATCATCCAATCCCGGCGCTGAAACACCGGGCTAAACTCAGGGAACAGGCGAATACCTCAGCATAAAGAGACGCTTGATAAATTGCAGATGGCAGTTGCGCGTTCTAGACAGGAACCATATTTGCAACTTCCTTTTTGAGTTTAGCGCGGCGGCTTTAGCCCCGCGTTCTGGTTTCCAATAACTGTTTGACGCTGGTCAGGTCGGGAATAAACCACGCCATCGCGTCCTGTTGCCCGGAACTGTTGCGATAGACCACCTTCAATAGTGGATTCAAACCGAGCGATTTTCGCAGAAATACTCTCGGCATTTCGATAGCCTGAATATTCGCCAGCGGAATGTGATATTCCTTGCGCGGCAGCCATTTTTCAAAATACAGGTCGGTATCGGTGATGACCAGCGTCCCATTACCGCGAAGCTGGACGATACCTCTGGATTCCTGCCCAAAGAAGTTCGCGCCAGAGATAATCGCTCTGGCAGCCGGGAAGCGCTGTCGCAATATGGTTGTTCGCTGTCGTGCGACGTTTCGCAGCCAGATAAACGCAATGACCAATGTTATAACGACGATCACAAGGACAATAAGGACGATTTGCCAGGGAGACATAAACTATCCTTTCGGTGCAGCGTTTTCGTCAAGCGACTTGAACTGGTATAGATTATGATCGATAAATCCGCGTTTGCGATAATATTCCCTCGTACCGACAGCAGAAATTACCGCCAGTCTGCTATATCCAGCGCTCTTTGCCAGTTCTACCGCGCGCGCAATCAACCCCGACCCAAGACCTGCATGTTGCGCTCGTCCGGCTTCGCGCGCACCGATCCCGATCTGTTGACCGTAAACGTGTACCTCCCGGATGATAGCGACGCTGCCCAATTCCTCGATGAACGATGGTTCGCGGGGGAGCAGCAGGCGCAGGAATCCAGCGATTTTGCGTTCCGCCGTGATCCATTGCAAAAAGATTTCCTCGCCTGCACTGGACGTATAGCGCTGCTCATCCAGCAGAAGCGAACTAGGATCGACCTGCTGCACGCCGATTTCACGCGCCCGAATGTCATGCAAGGCACGCCCGGTTTTTTGCAGCGACAGTTCCGCGACCTGTCGGAGGTTGGTCACACGGTTGCCATCGACAATATCTGTGCCGGGAATATCCCGGATGACGCGCGTCAGGCGGCAGTATTCGGGCGTGTTCGCCAGACATTCCGCGACCAGTTCGGTCAATACCTGCGTCGAATAAGGTTGCCACGTACCGCGCTGATATTCGTGCATCAGGTCGGCGCTCTCGATCAACGAACACGGATAGATTTTCAATTCGTCCGGGCGAAAGTCTGGATCGTCAAACAGGCGATGATAATCAGCCAGATCGCTTTCCGGGGTCGCGCCATAGAGATTCGGCATCCAATGGGCGTGAATCTTGAACCCGGCACGCCGAAACAGGCGCACCGATTCCCGAATTGCCTGTACTACGTGTCCGCGCCGATTCATCTGCAAAACGCGATCATCAAGGCTCTGGAAGCCAAGCTGCACTTTGGTACAACCGAGACGCCGCAGCCGGATCACTTCTTCGGGTGTTGTGTAATCCGGGCGCGTCTCGATTACCAGCCCGACACAACGACAGGCTGCCGTTTCGTTTTCCCGGTGTGTTTCTGCGATCTCTTCCCATGTGGCGTATTCTGTCGCTACAGTGCGCGCCTCCGGGGATTGTTCCAGCAGGCGTGAACGGCGCATCTCCTGATCAAAAATCGCTTGTACTGCCTGATTGTAGGAGCGTGCATCGGTTGGTTTGTGCAACGACAATGCTTCGGATGGCATGACAAGCAACTGGCTCACCTGGGCAAGTGCAGCGCGCGTCTCCCCGGTGCGATCTTCCCCTCTGCCGAAATCGCGCAGCGCGTCGAACACCCGGCGCACAAACCAGCGCTGATAGGTTTCCGGGTAAAAACTCCATGTGCCACCGAGAATAATTACTTCGATTTTGTCGAGCGGATGCCCGGTATTGCGGAAGGCTTGCAGACGCAGATACGTTTGCAGATAGGGATCGAAGGCGTTGGCCTCGGCACGTTGCGCGCCCGGCTCATCCCGAAGATAACTTTTGGGCATCCGTACATCATTTGGGCAGAAAATGCACTCACCGGGACAGGGATAAGGTTTGGTGAAGACTGTCAGCGGCGTGACGCCGGACGCGGTGCGGATCGGTTTCAGACGCAACCGATCCAGTATCACCGGGTCAAATGTCGGGAGCGCACCATTTTCGGTAAACGCGCGATAGGCTGCCACCAGATCATCGGCGCTGAAAAATTGCCGTTGATCGTTCAGATGAGTTCGGCGTAGTCGGCGCAACGCGCGATCAGAGAGATTGGGATCGGCAATCACGGCGCGTAGAATCGCCAGCAGCGCCTCCCGATTGACTTCCAGATCGAGCGTGTGACGCCGCATTGTGTCTAGTGGTAACCCAGTTCCACAGCCAGCGCAGCTCCAACGATACCCGCCTCATTGAGCAATTGCGCGGGAACAATCGGCGCGGAGATCGTCAAACGCGGGATAAATTTATTCGCGTTCCGGCTTGCCCCGCCACCGACAATGATCAAATCCGGCTGCAAGACGGTTTCGACCAGATGCAGATATTCATCGACACGCGCCGACCATTTCTTCCAGCTTAATTCATGCTCGATACGCACCGCTTCGCTGGCGCGATCTTCGGCGTCTCGTCCGCGTACCTGCAAATGCCCCATCTCGGTATTCGGAACGAGTTTGCCATCGACAAATAACGCCGACCCGATCCCTGTCCCAAAGGTGAGCATCAGGACGACGCCTTTTACGTCGCGCCCTGCACCATACCGTACTTCGGCAAGCCCTGCCGCGTCCGCATCGTTGAGCAACGTTACCTTACAGTTGGTCGCCTTCTCGAAGATGGTTTTGGCATCTGCGCCGATCCAGCCGGCATCAACATTCGCTGCTGACCATGTGTGTCCATTCTTCACAATTGCCGGGAAGCCGACCCCGAACCGATCATGATTGCCAAAATGGGCAACTACCTCCGCCACTGCCGCTGCCACTGCCGCTGGCGTGGAAGGTTGCGGGGTCAGGACGCGAAAACGCTCCTCGGTCAGTTCGCCCGTTGCGAGGTTGACAGGCGCACCTTTAATCCCTGTGCCACCAATATCGACACCAAGAATGATATTTGAAGCCACTCAAAATCTCCTGCTAAAGAATCAACATTTAAACTACGTCTATTTTAGCAGGTTCATTTGATCAATTTCAGAGACTGTCTGAAAAGGAATGCCCCCTATCCCCCACCCTTTCCCCGCAAGCAGGGAAAGGGTGCAACACACAACGGTCTGGAAGTCCCTCCTCGCCAGCGGGGAGGGATTTAGGGTGGGGTCTACTGAGGTTCTAAGACAGTCTCTCAGACCCGACACTCAAAGGCTTGGCTGCAAACAAACGCCGGGCTTGCTGCGCTCCTTTTTGCCTGTCTCTTATCTCAATTCGTAGCTGATTTAGCCCGCTATACATGGGACGGGACTTTACGCCTGTCCGTAGTTGAAAACGCAACGATTGACCCCTATCCCCCACCCTTTCCCCGCAGGCAGGGAAAGGGAGCAACACACGACGGTCTGGAAGTCCCTCCTCGCTTGCGGGGAGGGATTTAGGGTGGGGTCAAGACTAATGCTTTAGGGTTAACACTATCTGCGGACAAGCATATTTGCCCGTCCTGAGTAACGGTTAGCTCACTGAACATGCGTCAGCAGATCGTTCATAGTGAAACTGCCATCCTGACGACAACCAAACTGCCCTTTGCGCGGTTTCCATGCCGGGTTCAGGTTCAAAAATGACTGCGAATCAGCCTGCATTAATCCAATAAAAACTTCTGCCACAATGCGTCCGCCGACTGGCCCCAACTGCCGACCCTTGTTGATCAACTCAGCCTCTTTGAGGATGTAATACCAGAGCGGCGTTTCCTGACCAAATTTGCCTTCCAGATAGGTTTTCTCTGTGGTGTCCACATGCGGCACAGTCTCTTCGATCTTGCCATCCATAATGTATCCCGTGCCGATCTGGAATCGCAGAGTCGAATTATTCGCTGTAATGATCTGGCTATCGGGAACGCCCATCGCACGCGCCACCGCCTGACCCGATGGCAGACCCAACATCACGCCACGTTTCAGGTTTCGCTCTGCCAGCGATTGGGGAAAAGCGCCAGTAACCGCAAGAGGCAGGCCACCCAGCCCATGCGAGAGTTGGGTATCGAAGGCACGCGCCACCTGCATATTATCCTTTTTGCCGGGGAACTCGAAGAAATGCGACCAGTCAATCTGGCGGTTCGCTGGTCTGCGCCGGAAGCCGCGCAAATCGTTCGCCGTTATACTGGTGAGGTCTGAGGGATCGAATAAATTGATTTCTCTTGGGCTACCATCCGGGTTTTCGCCTGCGGTCTGCTCGTTGAGGGAATAGGTAGAGCGGATCATGGAATGCCCAAACCGATAGGCTGCGCCCGAAAATTCCACAGGCATAAAGGGCTGACCAGTGAGCTTGAAAAACTGTGGCTTATTCCTGAGTACGTTATTCACCATTTCCGTGCCAACGACGCGCGTCAGGAAGTCATGTAGCACAAGCCACTGGTAATGAAAGCGAACTGTGCGCTGGGCATCCGCAAATAGTGTCGCGGAATGGCCGATTTCCCCAACGACGCGGTTGTGATATTTGATAAACGCCAGATGAAGTTGCGAAAGAATCAGGTTTTCATCGTTGCGTGGGTCGCCAATCAATGCGCGTGCGTTGTCTTCCTCGCTGTTGCGTGGCAGGTCGTCCTCGCCTGTCCTGTTTTTACCGATCAGCAGGCGGACACCATCATTTTGATAAAGATATGGATTATCCGCCGGCCCGTTGCCATAGAGGTTATCCAGTTCAAAACGTGGCGTGCGGAAATTGCGCAACGCATTGGGATCGTTTTCCTGCTGGCCTAATGGAGTTGGATCAAAGGTCAGGTCATGATCGATCAGTTGCCCAAGATAAGTGTAGCCTGCTGGTAAATTGCCAATGTTCGATGGTGCAGTCGCTTCTTCGACCTCGACAGGGCTGCTACCATCTTCATTCAATCCCTCGATCATTGAAACTGCCAACCGTCTCAAATCATCATCTGCCGCGCTGTAGGCAGGAAGATTCGGGAACATGCGGCCAAATCGCCCACTATTCGCTGATGCTATCGGGGATGGGGTTGGCTCGACTGTCGGGGCTACCGTCGTCGGCGCGTTTGTCGGCGCAAAGGTTGGACGTGGCGGACGTGGTGGCGGTGGCCTCCCGCCGGGGGGACGCGGTGGCGGCGTTGCCTGATCGGGCAGTGGCGGCGCAACAGAGAGCATTCCGCGCGGCACAATGCCATGTGAGGA